>JAISSL010000210.1 GCA_031273145.1 Zoogloeaceae bacterium
ACGACGGTATAGGTCTTGGCAAAATGCTAGGCTTGAACGAGAGACATTCCGCAATCATCGGAAGTCAACTCATCTATGGCAGGAGGCTCTCCGGGAGCAAGATTGTTTGCATACGCCGCTAAAGCAAGTTCTGCTTGAAGATACAGTGTTTCGATGTTCATGGCATGATCCTTTACTCTGATTTGACAAAAATTTGATTAAACAAAGAGCCATCACCGGCTAATTCGGAGGGGGGTGGGCATCTGTGAGGCTCACCTGCGGCGGGAAGACCCAAAAAGGCAAGAACATCGCCGCCGCTTCTGCCATACGATGTCGCTTCGCCCAGCAGTTTATTATCCGCTCGCCGAATCACTTCATAGTGATTACGGTCAACAAATGGATTTCTCTCTTGGTAAACGGTTATCTTCCACTTGTAGATGAACTCAGACCCCAGCGCATTTTCTCCTTGAGTCGGGTCAAAGAAATTTATCCCATTCCCTCTCCACGAGCCAAATTTTTCAGGGGGCAACCTGACCGTCTCGTACACCTTGACGCCTCCGTCAACAGCGCACAGGCGGTCTACTTCGGCATCGTAGTGATCGTTCAGTTTTTTCTGTTTTTCATTAAGCCAGAAGAGAGCGACTAGACACGCGAGAACAACCAGCACAATCATAGAGGTGATGATAAATCCTCCCTCACCACGACGCGGGTAATAAAGCCTGTCCTTCATGGCTTCACCGAACCTCGCAGGCAGTGACAAGCGAGCGGTCAAGCGCAGTACAGTAGCATTCCAGGGCGTCCGTGAGGATTTTTCAATGGTGCTGCTCATTTGTCTGTCTCCTTGACAAAGATTGCTCGGTAATGAAGCTCAGATGGCTTTGGACAACCGAAAGAAGATGGGTGCGCTGGCACAAATGGAATATCGCCACCAACACGGTGATAGCTAATCGTTCTACCAAGAATTTTCCCATCAGACCGCCTTACTATAGCCGTATCATGCCGCCATAGCGATACACTGTCACTGGATGTCTCTATGTACGTGTCTACAGGTACATAAACATATTCATCCGAAGGCTTTGCTCTTCCGTGTGATGGAATGTTTACATTGCCCCACTTGTCGAATTTTTCCGGGGGCAACCTGACTGTCTCATACACCTTAACTCCCCCGTCAATGGCGCACAGACGTTTCACTTCAGCGTTGTAGTAGAATGCCTGTCCCCCACCATACCAGAAGGAAGCTGCCAGCCAAGCGAGGGCGACAAGCGCAAAGACAGGGGTGATGATGAGGTTCCATCTCCCTTCTGTCTTTTTGCAGGCGCTGCGCCAGAGTCTCCAGAATAGGTAGGGGAACCCTACCCATACGGCGGCGAGAAAAACCAGGTAAAAGAGTCCGATCATGGCGTCACCAAACCTCGCAAGAGGCGGCAAGCAGTCAAACGCAGTACAGCAACATTCCTGAACATCCGATACTCCTTTTCGTCAAAGATGCGTCCTGTCAGGCAAGAAGTCTTGGGCAAGGCTGGAAAGCGCATGGCAGCAGTATCTGCCCGCTACCGCCTTGCTCAAGGCATTTTCATTTACCACAACAAAAACGCGGAACGCAAGGCTACGCCTCTGTTCATGAAAAATCAATCGTCGTTGCCTTTCTTCACTTCCCGCCGTCTGTGGCAGTGTCAACATTTTGTTGCGTCCTCCCTCGTCATTCCCGCGTAGTTCCCGCCTTCGCGGGAATGACGGAGCGGCTACGGTTTTCATCATTTTTTGAATGCAATAAGGTATTGACACTCTGACCGTCTGTGGGTATTAGCCCTGATGCCCATGCGCTGCCTGTATCTGAAAATTCAGCAAGCAACGCCTGGGAGAGCAATTCGCCAGCGGCATCCAGGGGCATGGCAAGCCCTTCGTCCTTCATCTGGGTGACGGCAAGGCCGGGATAGCCGCACGGGTTGATGGCGGCAAAGGGCGATAAATCCATGTCCACGTTCAGGCTCAAGCCATGATAGGTCGCGCCGCGTGTGACGCGCAGCCCAAGGGCGGCGATTTTTGCGCCTTCGCCACGCTCTCCCATATAAATGCCCGGCGCGCCTTTCTTCCGATTGACGATAAGCCCTTCCCGGCAGAGGCAGGCCATGATGGCCGCCTCAATCCTGCGTACCATCGCGCCAATGGTAAGGTTCCTGCGGCGCAAATCCATGAGCAGATAGAGAATCAGTTGGCCGGGGCCATGATAGGTAATCTGCCCGCCCCGGTCGCTCTGAATGACGGGAATGCCGATGTCTTGCAGGAGATGTTCCCGCCTGCCCGATTGCCCCAGGGTAAAAACGGGCGGATGCTCGGTAAGCCAGAATTCATCCGGGGTATCGGGCGTCCGCGCATGAGTAAAGGCGCGCATGGCTTCCCAGGTCGTTCGGTAATCGGTCAGTCCCAGGCGGCGAATGTGAATGTCCGGCATGAAATTTCAGGGTGAAAGTGGAGCGAGTGGTTCAGCAGTTTAGAAAAGTCCGTCCGTTCCGGCAAGGGCAAAACTTTTCACTATCCTCTACAATGGCGGCATTCTGTCATTTTTCGAGTGTTTTCATGAGTGCTTTTGCCGAACCGATTTCCCAGGGCATCGAATCGTCGCCCGAACAGACGTTTTTTACCGCTTCCCGCCTTGCAAACCTGCTGGAAGATTTCTGGACGCCCGGCTTTTACTGGCAGCTTCTGGTGCTGGCGCTTTGCCTGCTGGTGGCCTGGCTTCTGGCGCGTCACGCGCGCGCCCGTTTTGCGACCATGCTGGGCGGCTCGGATCTGCTCGGCATATTGGCGGGTCAGGCTTTCCCGCTGTTGTCGGTCGTTTTCATGAGCGTTGCCAAGACCATCATGGACGCAAGCGGCTCGGTACAGGTCTTCAACATCTTCATTCCGCTCCTGTTATCCCTCGCCCTGGTACGCGCGATTCGACACATGCTGTACCGCAGCTTTCCCCACGCTCACTGGCTGGAAAAGGTCGGACAGGTATTTTCCATGCTGGTTTGGGTGTGGCTGGCGCTCTTCCTTTCCGGGGTTGCGCCGGAAGTCATCGCGGTACTGGAAACCTTTTCGGTGAGAATAGGCGAGCAAAGCCTCAATCTCTGGATGGTCATCAACGGCATGATCGTCGTCGTCCTGATTCTGCTCTTTTCGCTCTGGCTTTCCAGCCTTCTGGAATCGCGCTTGCTGCGTTCGCCAGAACTCGACGATTCGTTGCGGATTGTGCTGGTTCGGGTCAGCAAGGCATTTTTCATGCTGGTTGCGGTTCTGCTGAGTCTATCCCTGATCGGCCTCGATATTACGGCGCTTTCGGTCTTTACCGGGGCGCTTGGGGTCGGCCTTGGGATGGGATTGCAACGAATCGCCAGCAATTATGTTTCGGGCTTCATCATCCTGCTGGATCGTTCCATCCGGCTGGGGAACCTGATTCAGGTCGGAGGGGATGCCAACGGCGCAGTCACCCAGATCACGACGCGCTACACGGTGCTGAAAAATCTGGTGGGCGAGGAATTCATCGTGCCCAACGAGGCGCTGGTAACCAACGTGGTACGCAACCAGAGTTTTTCGGATTCCCTGGCAAGAGTGGTGACGGCGGTTTCGGTAGCCTATTCAAGCGATCTGGAAAAGGTTTTGCCGCTTCTGGAACGGATTGCGCGGGAACAGCCAAGGGTATTGACGCAACCTGCCCCTTCCGCGTCGCTTGTGCGTTTTGCCGATAGCGGGATTGACCTGGAACTTTCCTTTTGGGTACGCGACCCGGAAAAAGGCACGGGCGGATTGCGTTCGCAGGTCAATCTGGCAATCTGGCGGAATTTCCGCGATGAGGGAATTGACATCCCCTTCCCGCAGTGCGTGGTGCATGTGCAGAGCCAGGGGTAACGACCAACCGCGCAGGCGTTACGAAGCAAGCGCCTGTTTCAAGGAAATGATCGCGTTCATGGATTTTTCGCGGATGTTCCGCAAGGTATTCGCGTCCAGAATCTGCGCGATTCGGGCAACATCCTGCTCATTCACGTCGCCAGGGTTGGCATACCAGCAGCTCTCGGTATTGGCAATCTTGTTGGCAATGAACAACATATCGGACATGTGCTTTTCTTTCCCGATTTCCCGATCCTGCTCGTGTTCCTGAACCGCAATCAGAATCTGCTCCGGCTGATCCAGGGCGGAAAGCAGGGCGTGTCCGATGCTGTCATGCCAGCCCAGCAGCAAATCGAAGAGCGCTTCCCGATCCTTGACCAGTTCCGGGAACGGCGCGGCGCAGGAAAGCAGGTAAAAAGCCCCGATGTCATGCACCAGTCCGGCGAACATGGCTTCTTCCGCATTGAGTCTGGGGGCGATTTTGGGGGCGAGAATGCGGCAGATGGCCGCAACATAGACGGTGTGATCCCAAATCTTCTTGGAAAGATCGGTAAACGACCGCATCTGGTTGGATTGAATCAGTTGCTCTATCGCAATCGCAAAGGAAACGGTACGGACGGTTTCCATCCCCACGCGGGCAATCGCGCTTTTCACGTCCGCCACCGGCTGACTGGAAGCGCTCAACGCCACGGAATTCGCAATGCGAACAATCTTCGCGCTCATCAAAGGCTCGACGCTGACCAGCTTGGTAAGCTGTTCAATGTTCAGGTTGGGGTCTTTGAGCGCCGTATGAACCTTGAACGTGACATCGAGAAAAGTGGGAAAAATCACCTGCTTTCTGGACAAATCCTGGGCGATGTCTTCAAGAATCTTGAAAATGATCTGTTGGGTCATGGTGATATTGGCTCCCCTTCAAGGCAAGCGGCGGATCGTTGCAAAATTGCCGTCCGTGTATTCTATCCATTTTTCATCTGATGGGAAAGGGAATATGTCGACCCGGAATTTTGGGCGCGGTAGCGGTTATGTGGCGTGACGGCTTTATCACGCCACAGATTGCCGCCCACAGACCGACCATGCAGGCAGGCGAACATCACGCGCCGAGCGCCTGTTTGAGGGAAACAATCGCTTCCCTGGATTTTTCGCGGATGTCCTGCAAGGTATCCGCATCCAGAATTTGCGCGATCCGGGCGATGTCCTGCCCATCCACTTCGTTGGCATCGCTGTGCCAGCAGCTCATGGTGTTGGCAATCATGTTGGCAATGAACAGCACGTCGGAAAGGCTCTTTTCTTTCCCGATTTCCCGATCCTGCTCATGTTCCTGAACCGCAATCAGAATCTGCTCCGGCTGATCCAGGGCGGAAAGCAGGGCGTGCCCGATGTTGTCATGCCAGCCCAGCAGCAAGTCGAACAGCGCATCCCGATTCTCAACAAGTTCCGGGAACGACGCGGCGCGGGAAAGGAGATAAAAAGCCCCGATGTCATGCACCATCCCGGCGAACATGGCCTCATCCGCATTGACCCTGGGGGCAATCTTGGGTGCGAGAATGCGGCAGATGGCCGCCACATGCGCGGTATGATCCCAGAGCTTGCGGGAAAGATCGGCAAATGCCTGCATCTGGCGGGACTGAATCAACTGTTCCATCGCAACCGCGAAGGAGACGGTACGGACGGCTTCCATCCCGACCCGGACAATCGCGTTCTTCACGTCCGCCACCGGCCGCCCGGAAGCGTTCAGGGCGACGGAATTCGCCATGCGGATGATCTTTGCGCTCACCAAAGGCTCGACGCTGACCAGCTCGGCCAGGTGTTCGACGTTCAGGTTGGGATTTTTGAGCGCGCTGCGAACCTTGAACGTAACATCGAGAAACGTGGGAAAAGACACCTGTTCCCCGGACAAATCCTGGGCAATGTCTTCAAGAATCTTGAAAGTGATCTGATGGGTCATGACGGTATCGGCGCGTTTCACAAGATGCGTATTCTATCCGCTTTCCGTCCAATGCGGAAACGGAAGGGAAACGATGCTTTCCTTGCCATTGGCAAAACCTTGCCTGCCGCCCGCAAGGGCGCTGGCCTCTCCCCTGAATGTGACCTTGCGGATGCGCTCGTTATAGGCTTCCGCCACATAGAGGGCACCCGCCGCGTTGCTTGCAATCCCGCCAGATTTCGAATCAGTCACGCGCTTCCGGGTTCAAGGCACGCGCCTTTTCCAGCATTTCATGTTGGTGACTGTCCAGTTCAGGCAGGCTTTCGTAGGCTTTGATGAGGCTACGGGCGGCAAGGCGGCGCAGACTTTCTGTCTTCCAATTACGCGAATTGGTATCTTTGATATTCGCGCAATCAAGCAGGCAGCGTTCTGCGGCTGCCAGGTCGCCTGACTCAATGCGCTCCTTCACCTGCTTGATAGTCCGTTCTCCCCATTTTCTTTCTGCTTCCTCGCAAGGCGGGTCATCTCTCTCCTCATCCTTTTTGACTTTCGCCAGGTCGGCTGCTTTCTGGTACGGCGCAAGGTCGCCGCAGACAAACGGTTGATAAGGGTCGCCTGCGACTCTGCTGTTCTGATCCATTATGAGAAGCTCGATGACAACCTCATTCACTTTTTCCTGGACCTCTTTGATGTAGAATCGGGAGATACCCTTGGATTCTTCGAAACGGTCATAACTCCCATATTTTGAGGATTTGAAATCCGGGTCTTTAACGGCGTCCCATAGTTCCTTTGATTCGCCAAACCGGACAATGGCCTCAAGATGGGTACGCCTGCTTTCCGGGTCTTTCAATGCGCCATCCATGAAGTCATGCGCGAAAATCAACAACGCCTGTGTTTTCAGGTTCGGTTCCGGCTCGTCCTGATAAGCCTTGAGCACGGTTTCAGCGGCTCGCCTGCGGGTCTCCGAGAAGTTTGGGAATGAGTATTCATGGTAGCAAGCATAGAGTACGCATTTTTCACTCGCAGCCAGGTCTCCAGCCTTGATGCGGTCACTCAATTTCTGCTTAGATTCCTTGGTTCTGCGTTCCTTATTTGCGTACTCAATTGACTTCCCAACCGCGTGAACAGGAAGAAGTACCGCAAGTCCCACCAAACAAACAGGATACGTAACCGTCTCCCATATCCCCTCGGGGGGGCCTCCCCCAAAAAGATGAAGGCCTTGGCAAAACGTGTTGCTAAACGGTTCTGCAATAGTGGTGCAACCCGTTGTCAGGATAAAAGACAGGCACAACGCGCCTAGACGAAGGTTTTTAATCGCTCGCATGACTGACTCCAGAATAAACATGAACTGCCCTTAACCGTGTTGCTGACTTTCGTACTTGTCCGCTCGTTGCAACAGGGGCGCAGTATAGCATGGGTTGCTATCGGCATGACGGATGCACATTGCGACGATGGGAGTGTCAATACCTTGTTTTCTGGTTGTCATGAGGGATTGACACTGCCCAAAACGGGCGCAAAACGAAAAAAAATGCGCGTCGAGCCGGTTGCGTCCCTTGCGCCGCTTTTGCCAGTCGTATACAGTCTCTACATGTGTAGATACATCAGGAGCCGACGATGAAAGTCCTTGTAAAAAAGTGGGGCAATAGCGCCTCGGTACGAATCCCCGCCGCTGTCATGGCCGCGAGCAGGCTATCCATTGACCAGACGGTGGACGTGCGCGAAGAAGGCGGACACATCGTGATTGAGCCGGTTCGGGAGAACGAGCTTGAAATGCTGGTTGCCGCTATCACGCCGGAGAACCGCCATAGCGAAGTGAGTTTTGGCGCGGCGCTCGGCAAGGAGATCGCGCTGTGAGTCCGCTTTCAACGTATGTTCCAGAAGCCGGGGACATTGTGTGGCTGCACTTCGACCCGCAGGCAGGGCATGAGCAGGCCGGACATCGCCCCGCGCTTGTCCTCAGTCCAGCCTTGTACAACGGCAAGAGCGGCCTGATGCTCTGTTGCCCCATGACGACGAAGATCAAGGGGTATCCATTTGAGGTTTTGATTGCCGGAAGCAAGCCGAGCGCGGTTCTCGCGGATCAGGTAAAAAGCCTCGACTGGACGGTTCGCAAGGCTACGCGCAAGGGCACGGTAACGCCTGCGGAGTTGTCCGAAGTACGCCACAAGGCATCAATCCTGATTGGAATTGTCAGATAAGTAAGCGGGTTCCACAGCGCAACGGCCTTGCAGGCAGTAGGACCGGATTATTCCGTTCTTGCTCGTTGCCCACGCGGACGAAAAGCAGCGCTTCAACGGGCAATGGCGCGATGGCCGATGTCCTTGCGGTACTGCATCCCCTTCCAGGTAATGCCGGAGAGCGCCTCGTAAGCGCGTTTTTGCGCCAGCTTCACGTTTTCGCCCAGAGCGGTCACGCACAGTACCCGGCCTCCGGCGGTCACAATTTTGCCCTTCTTTTCCGCCGTCCCCGCATGGAACACATGCGCGTCGTTGTCCATAGCGTTGTCGTCCGGCAGGCCGTGAATCACGTCTCCCTTTTTCGGCGTATCGGGATAATTCGCCGCCGCCAGCACCACGCCCAGGGCGACGCGCCGATCCCATTCGGCTTCCACCTGATCGAGCGTACCGTTTATGGCGTGTTCCAGCAGAACCAGCAGGTCGGATTTCAGCCGCATCAGAATCGGCTGGGTTTCCGGGTCGCCCATCCGGCAGTTGAATTCCAGCGTCTTGACGCTGCCATCCTTGCCGATCATCAGCCCCGCATAGAGAAAACCCGTATAGGGAATGTCGTCCGCAGCCATGCCCTGCACGGTCGGCAAAATGACTTCCCGCATGACTCTGGCGTGAATTTCCGGGGTGACGACCGGCGCGGGCGAATAAGCGCCCATCCCGCCCGTATTGGCGCCGGTATCATTATCGCCAATGCGTTTGTGATCCTGACTGGAAGCAAGCGCCAGCACGTTTTTGCCATCCACCATGACGATGAAACTCGCTTCCTCGCCTTCCAGAAATTCCTCAATTACGACCCGCGCCCCCGCCTCGCCCAGCATGTTGCCGGAGAGCATGGCGTCAATGGCGCGGTGCGCCTCATCCGGCGTCATGGCGACGACGACCCCCTTGCCGGCGGCAAGGCCATCCGCCTTCACCACGATGGGCGCGCCGTGTTGGTCAATATAGGCGTGCGCGGCGGCGGCATCCGAAAAGGTGGCAAAGGCGGCGGTCGGAATCTTGTGTCGCGCCATGAACTGCTTGGCAAAATCCTTGGAAGACTCAAGCTGCGCGGCGGCCTTGGTGGGGCCAAAAATCGGCAGGTTGCGGGCGCGAAACAAATCCACAATTCCGACCGCCAACGGCGCTTCCGGGCCAACGACGGTAAGGCGGATGTCGTTTTGTTCCGCGAAAGCCGCAAGCTCAAGCGGGTCGGTAAGCGCCAGGTTTTCCATCATGCGTTCCCGCGCCGTTCCGGCATTACCCGGCGCAACATAAATTTTTTGCAGATACGGCGTTTGCGCGAGTTTCCAGGCCAGGGCATGTTCGCGCCCGCCAGAACCAATGACAAGAAGTTTCATAGGAAATCCAGTTACGTAAAAATCATGGGAAAATACGAAGCGAAAAGCAAAATTCTACCGGCTTTTCCCCGTCCTGGCGGAAAACCTTGACGGGATGTCGGAAAATGCGGCCTTAGCACTTTACAATACCCGGCATTTTAAATCGAATCAGGAGTATCCATGTTGGCAATCATTGGCGGCAGCGGCTTATCCCAGCTTTCCAATCTCGACGTAGCGAGCCGCAGAATCGCGCGCACGCCTTACGGCGAGCCTTCCAGCGTCCTGACTTTCGGGCGTCTGGGTAAAGAGGAAGCCATCTTTCTCGCCCGCCACGGGCATCAGCATACGATGCCGCCGCACCGGGTAAACTACCGCGCCAATCTCTGGGCGCTGCGGGAAAACGGGGCAACCCACATCGTTTCCGTGGCGTCGGTGGGCGGCATTCTGGCCGGACTCAATCCGGGCGATCTCATCATCCCGCATCAGATTCTGGATTACACCTGGGGGCGGGCTTCGAGCTTTTTCGAGGAAGAAGGCACGCCCGTAACCCACATTGATTTTACCGAACCTTACGATGCGCGGCTGCGCCAAAGCCTGCTTGACGCGGCGAAAATGGCCGGAATTCCGGCGCGGGATGGCGGCGTTTATGCGGCTACCCAGGGGCCAAGACTGGAGACGGCGGCGGAAATCAACCGGCTGGAACGGGATGGCGCGGAAATCGTCGGCATGACCGGAATGCCGGAAGCGGCGCTGGCGCGGGAACTGGAAATTCCCTACGCCATGATCAGTCTGGTTGCCAACCATGCCGCCGGAAGAAACGGCAGCCATCATGGGATTGACTTCGGCCAGTTGGAGACGGTGCTCTCGGAAGCCATGGAAAAAGTCCGCGCGATGCTTGCGCGAATCGCCCTCCCCAGGGAAGAACGAAATACTCATCAGGCAAAAGGCGGAGAACCATGAGCGAGACCGTGCGCGTTCGTCAGATTCTTTCCGGGGACGACCCGGCTGTTCCCGCGCTGCGCGGGTTCTTTCAGGACTATGCGGCCTGGATGGGAGTCAATCTCTCGTTCCAGAGTTTCGGCGAGGAGATAGCGAACCTGCCGGGACGCTACAGTCCGCCTTCCGGCTGGCTTTTCGTCGGGGAAATAGAGGGGCGTCCCGTTGGCTGCGTCGGCCTGCTTACCCTGTCGGATGGCATGTGCGAAATGAAGCGGATGTACGTTGCGCCCGATGCGCGTGGATGCGGCGTGGGCACTGCGCTCGCCTTAGCTGCAATTCACACTGCGCGTGAGACGGGATTTCGCCGTCTGGTGCTGGACGCCATTCCTTCCATGCGGATGGCGGTCAAGCTCTATCGGGAACTGGGGTTTACCGAAGCGCCTGCCTATTATCCCGCGCCGCTGGAAGGCTCGATTTACCTGTCGCTTGATTTGAGCGACTGGTCGGAAGACGAAATCCGCAAGGAGAACCTCTCCCACCTGTTCGATTTCAACCGCGCCTGGGCAAACCAGATGCAGTCTCTTGATCCCGGCTATTTCGACAAACTCTCCGATATTCAGCGTCCCGATTATCTCTGGATTGGCTGTTCCGATTCGCGCGTTCCCGCCAACCAGATTGTCGGCCTGCTGCCGGGAGAAGTGTTCGTTCATCGCAACGTGGCCAACGTGGTCGCGCACAGCGATCTGAACTGCCTTTCCGTCATCCAGTACGCCATTGACGTGCTGAAGGTTCGGCACATCATGGTCGTCGGCCATTATGGCTGCGGCGGAGTTCAGGCCGCGCTGGAGAAGGCAAGGGTCGGGCTGGTGGATATCTGGTTGCGCTACGTGCAGGACGTGCGCCAGAAACACGGCATCCTGCTGGATGAGCTGCCGGAAGAGGCGCGGCACAATCGCCTGTGCGAACTGAATGCGCTTGAACAGGCGGTCAATGTCTGCAAGACCTACGTCGTGCAGGATGCCTGGCGGCGCGGACAGCCGCTTACGGTTCATGCCTGGGTGTACAGCCTGCAAAACGGCCTGGTGCATGATCTGGGCATGACGGTAGAAGAACCGGAACATCTGGAATCCCGCTATCAGGCGGCACTGGAAGCCCTGCGCTAGGACGACGAACTTATGCCGACCCACACCACCCGCCGCCGCTTCTTGGCGTCCTTTTTATCTCTGGCAGCGGCTCCGGCAGAGGGTTTTTCGCTGTTCGGCAAGCAAAGGGCGCGTGACCTTGGCAAGATATATGAGTACCTTCAGGATGTCAGTTTGCGTATCAAGGAAACTGGCAGCCAGCGTATAACTATTAAAAACGTCATTTTTTCCTATGAGGAATTCAATGACGAGTGGGAAAATTTTGATTTTGTCGACTGTGATTTTAACGTTGGCTATAACATTGGGCTTAATTGGCTGGTGAAATGTACGTTTACTAATTGCCGCTTTAGTGGACATCTTGGGTTTGGGGACGCAAAAGATGTCAAATTCGTCAAGTGTACTGTGAATGGAAAAAGTACAATGGCTTTCGCTTACAAAACTACAAATCTTGTATTTGAAAGCTGTACATTTCGTAATGTCAATTATGACCCTAATCATGAAGGGGGTATTGTTTCTAAAGGAGAAATTTTATTTCTTGATTGCAAGGCGGAAGGGGCGTTTGTATTGGAATCTTATAAAAAATTGACATTACACCATTGTACTACCAGCTCAACAAGACTGGCAACTGCACCGGCTGGTCTTTTTAGTGATAAAAGCAAAATGCCATATTCTGATTTTCTGCTGGAGGATTGTGATTTTACAAGTGGGATACGTATGTCAAATGCCAAACTCAACAGTTTTATCATGAGAAACTGCAAACTGGGTGTTTTTAAGCCATTGTTCCCGGTAATTCGGGATTTTGCCCTGTTCGAAGGTATCAAAAAAGGACATCTTAACATTTCTTCCTACGATTTACTAGGAAAACTCACGGTGAGAGATTGTTCATTTTTTACGCCGGGTGATGATGGGTACAGTTTTCGGTGTTCAGGTGCCTTTGCCGCCCACACACTCATTGAAAATGTCG
>JAISSL010000269.1 GCA_031273145.1 Zoogloeaceae bacterium
AACAGCAAGCCCGCCATCCATCCGGTCAAAAGGGTTTGCCAACTGCCGTAACTGCGTGCCGATGGCATGAGTTTGGTCACGGCAATGCAGGTCATGATGCCCCCTGCCAGGGGGAAAAGCAAGCCCAGACTGGCATGAGAAAAAATCGGCTGAACCAGCAGGCAGAGCAGGATGGCCGCCGTAGCGGGAAGAAGTCCGGCAAAAAGGGCGTAAGCAATGGGGCGGCGGCAACTCGATCCCTGTTGCTTGAACGGTAGGGCGATGGAAAGCCCCAGGGGAAGATGGTGCGCCATGATGGCCGCGCAGAGGATGAGACCCGCCATCGGCTCCATCAGGGCGACGCCGAAAATGGCAAGGCATTCCGGGAAGCCATGCGCGGCAATCGCCAGCGCGGAAAATTCGCCGGTATGCCGCATCGGTTGCCCGGAAGGACTGGTTTTTTCACTGGACGGTTTTTTGCGGCACAGGAAGAATTCCAACGCGCCGGTCAGCAGAACGCCCGCCAGAAACCAGATGAAGGGCTGTTCGCCGAAGGTTGCGGGGGCAGGCGGAAAATGGCCATCCGCATAAAAACTGCCCGCCGGATGATGTTCGTGGAAGAGCGGGGAGAGGCCGAGCCAGAGCATGATGCCCGCCGAAAAGGCAAGGCCAAGGCAGATGGTGCGACCATGCGTCCTGGGGATGAAGAGCGCGACAAACGCGCCGATTCCAACGGAAAGGCCGCAGAGCAGGGTCAATAGAATCGGGGGGACGAGATAATTCATCGGGAGAGTGAGAGACCATCCGAGAGGCTTAAATGATAGGCGCGGAAGGCCGGAATCAGGCTCGCCAAAAATCCGGCGCAGCAAATACCGCCAATGATGCCCCATTCCGTCAGACTGGGCGGGGATGCCTGAAGGGCGACGCCGTATAAATCGAGCAGGATGGGGGCGAGAAAGTGCAGAAGCAGGAACAGGGCGAAAAGCGCAATCAGGATGCCGGAGGCGACCAGCAACAAGCCTTCGGCTGCGAGCAGAATCAGGATGTCCGCCGGTCTTGCGCCGACCGAGCGCAGGATGGCGAGTTCCCGCCTGCGCTCTCCCAGTCCCGCCAGAATCGCGGCGACAAGCCCTGCCAGTCCGGTAATCGTGACCAGAACGGAGACGAGCAGGAGCGCCTTTTCGCCGGTATCCACCATCTGCCAGATTTGATCCAGGGCAACGCCGGGCAGGACGGCGGTCAGGGCTTCATCCGGCATTTCGTGGATGGCGCGTTGCAGGGCAAAAACTGTGCTTCGCTTGTGAAGGCCGACCAAAAGCGCGGTGATGCTTGTCGGTTCCTGAACAATGTGTCTGGCCTGTTCGGGCGAGAGACGCAGCCCCGGCAGGGGAGAACCGCCCTGCCAGCCAAGGTGGATCGCTTCCATCGCGGCAAGGCTGATGTAAAGCGAGCGGTCGACCGGCGTTCCGGTTGGCGCCAGCACGCCCGTTACGGTAAAGGGCATCTCCTCATGTTGGGCGGTCAAGGCGTGCCCGCAACCGTGGGCGTTCTCGTGGTCGTTGCGGTCATGGTCATGGTCGTGGTCATGGTCATGGTCATGGTCACTGCCGCCATGACTGAGCATGATTTTTTGGCCGGGTTCGTAGCCGAGCGCACGGGCGGCCTGACTGCCTACGACCACCTCGAACAAATCCTCAAACGCCTTGCCCTGCGCGAAGGCGACGGATGCCTGATTGCGGTAGCGGTAATGGGCAAAAAAATCGTGGTTGGTGGCGACGACCGGATAGCCGCAGTGGGAATCCCCCAGGGATATCGGAATCGTCCAGGCGACTTCCGGTTTTTGGGCAATTTCTTGCGCGCTTTGGTAGCGCATGTTGTGGGTTGCGCCGCCCAGATGAAAGATGGCATAGAGCATCAACTGGAGATTGCCGCCGCGCGCGCCGACGATCAAATCGGTGCCGGAAATGGCCTGCACAAAACTCTCCCGAACCTGGGTGCGGATTCTCTCCAGACCGAGGAGCAGGGTTGCGGATAAGGCAATGGAACAGACGACCAACGCCAGAGTGCCGCGCCGGTTCCAGGCGCTTTGGGCGGATAGGCGAAAGAGGCAGAAAAGGCGGCTCATGGCGGGTTGCCTGCGGGCGGGGTCGCCTGTTCCGGCGCGTGGTTGAGTTCGGCAAGCTGAATGAACGTATCGAATGTCAGGGCAAGGTTCTGGTTGTGGCTGACAAAAAGCAGGGTTGCGTTGGACGTTCTGCATTCCTGGCGCAAGAGGCGCAAAAAGGTTTCCTGCCGGTCTGCGTCCAGCGATGAGGTGGGTTCATCGGCAATCAAGAGGGGCGGGCATCCGATCAGGGCGCGCGCCGCCGCTACCCGTTGCTGTTGCCCGACGGAGAGCCGGTCGGCGCGTTGCCGCAAAAGTTCGGGCGCAATATCCAGACGGGAGAGAAGCAGGCGGGCGGCTTCTTCCGGCGTCCCGGCCTGCCTTTGCGTCCGGGCGCGGCGAAGCGGCGAGAGACGGCAGGGCAGCAGGACGTTTTCCAGAATGGAAAGGTAGGGAATCAGGTTGAACTGCTGAAAGATAAAGCCGATGTGTTCGCCGCGCAGGATGTCCCGTCTGGCGGCGGGCAGGGTGGAAATGGGGATGCCAGAAATGAGGATGCGCCCTGCTTCCGGCGAGAGAATGCCCGCAATCAGGCTCAACAGGGTACTTTTGCCGCTGCCGCTTGCGCCGGCAATGAACACATGTTCTCCGGCGCGGGCGGCGAAGCGGGGAATGTTGAGGATAGGCTGCTTTTCGCCACGCCAGCGAAAGCGCAG
>JAISSL010000277.1 GCA_031273145.1 Zoogloeaceae bacterium
AGCCTTTGCCGAATTGTTTTTCGATTTGCGCGAGCGCTGCGGCCAGCGCCTTGGCCTTGTTTTCGTCCATGACGATCCTTTCGTTAACAGGTGCGGCATTATGGCATAAGCAGACTGCGACTGGGCAAATGTCCTTGCCGATGGCGATTGTTTTTAAAAAACATTGCCGTCTGCAAGACCTGTCCGCAAGATAAAATGCGAGCTTTCCTGCTGATTTGGGTGGGGGATTTTTTGGAGTTGGTTTGACGATGAATCTTTTACGCGCCCTGGCGACGGTCAGTGGCTTGACTTTGCTTTCCCGTGTGTTGGGGTTTGTCCGCGATCTCGTGATTGCCCGCGCGTTTGGGGCGGGGATGCTGACGGATGCCTTTTTTATTGCGTTCAAGCTGCCGAACCTGTTGCGACGGCTGTTTGCCGAGGGCGCTTTTTCGCAGGCGTTCGTGCCGATTCTGGGGGAGTACAGGAACCGGGAAGGCGAGGAGATGACGCGGGAATTGCTGAACCATACCGCGACGGTGCTGTGTTTTGCGCTTTTTGTCGTGACGGCGTTGGGCGTGGTGGCCGCGCCTTTGCTGGTCTGGATTTCCGCGCCGGGCTTTGCAGCCTCGGCGGAAAAATTCGAGCTGACGGTGGCGCTCACCCGGATTACCTTTCCCTATATTCTTTTCATGTCCTTGACCGCAATGGCCTCGGCCATTCTCAATACCTGGAGCCGCTTTGCCCTGCCCGCATTCACCCCCGCGTTGCTCAATCTTTCCTTTATCGGCATGGCGTTGTTTGCCGCGCCGTATTTTGATCCGCCGGTGCTGGCGCTGGCCTGGGCGGTCTTTATCGGCGGCTGCCTGCAATTGGGCTTGCAGGTGATTGCGCTGGCGAGAATGGGCATTTTGCCGCGCCCTTCCCGGCATGTTCTCACGGCGTTTCGGGATGCGGGCGTAAAAAGGATTTTGCGGCTGATGGCGCCCGCAACCTTTGGCGTCTCCGTCTCGCAGGTTAGTTTGCTGATTAATTCGATTTTCGCGTCCTTTCTGGTGAGCGGTAGCGTTTCCTGGCTTTATTACGCTGATCGGCTGATGGAATTTCCCGCCGGAGTGCTGGGCGCGACGCTTTCCGTGATTTTGCTGCCGTCGCTCTCCAAGTCTTACGCGCAGGGCGATACGCGCGAATACGAGGCGCTGCTTGATTGGGGCTTGCGCCTGACATTCCTGCTGGCGCTGCCTGCCGCGCTGGCCTTGGCCTTGCTTGCCGCGCCCCTGATTGCTACCTTGTTCATGCACGGCAAATTCACGCCGGAAGACGCGCTGGCTACCCGGCAGGCGTTGATTGCCTACAGTATCGGGCTTTCCGGCATGATGCTGGTCAAGGTGCTTGCGCCGGGTTTTTATGCGCGGCAGAACATCAGGACGCCAGTCAAGATCGCCCTGATTAGCCTCATGGCGACCCAGGCGATGAATCTGGTGTTTGTCGTTTTTCTGTCCTTTGCCCATATGGGGCTGGCGCTTTCCATCGGGCTTGCGGGATGTCTCAACGCGCTTTTGCTTTATTGCGGGCTGCGACGGGACAAAATCTATACGCCACAACCCGGCTGGGGCAGGTTTTTGGGCAAACTGTGTCTGGCTCTGGCCTTGATGGGATGCGTCCTCTATGCGGGCGCGGGCGAGGCGAGCGAGTGGTTTTCCGCAGGGCTTGCTACCCGTGCCGGATGGCTGTGCGCGTTGATTGTGGCGGGCGCAACCGTCTATTTTTTGGCGCTCTGGCTGTTGGGATTTCGCCTCTCCGATTTTAAGCGGCGGACGACCTGAACCGGACGGACACCATGCACAAGATTACCGCGCAATATGAAAGCGTGATAGCATATGGCACATCACCATCTTTTTTTGAAGGAACCACCCCATGAATCTTGAACAAATCGTTGCCCTGTTGGGAAAGTCCGAGCGGAATGAGGCCGTACAAAAAATGCTGTCTCACTATGGGATAAAACAGCCTCTTGCCAGACCGAAGCAGGAGAAAAATCCTGTTACGCCCATTGATTTGAAGGATTCACATGGGATTGCGCTTATTTTTGGCAAAGTGAAAAACCAGGCGTATTGCACGGATGCTTATCTGGAAGATGAGCTGTACTTCACCAGTCTTTTTTATTTTCCGACCAAACAGGCCGTTGCGGATGGTCTTGCGCTCCCAGCGGGCGTAAAAGTGCGGTCAAATCTGGAGCGCCAAATCGAAGATTTGGGAGAGCCGATATTGAAAACAGTGAAGACTGAGACCGCAGGCATGTATATGTGGCATTGTGATAGCTTCAATGTCGCTTTCGATTACAGTGACATCGGCAACAAAATCAACTGGATCATGTATTGCATCCATCCGCCTCTGATAGACGAGGTGATTGAGTTCATCAATGGGTATGAACACGGCACATTTGGATGGTTTGACCTGTGCGAGATTGAGCAAATCCCAAGGGAATGGAACCCGGATAATGCGGAGCGTTTACAGGAGGCAGGCTATTCGTTCCTGCCGTTGCCTGATGGCTCAATGGTCGCGCTTCTCAAGACGGACAGCGGCCCCGACGCCGTGGTGTATATCGGTTCTGAAGGTGAGCGGTGGACGATTGCCAACAGTCTGGAGGCGTTTCTGATTCTCTGGTCGAAGGGTGAGACCGGAATAGACGATCTGGACGATGAGGAATGCGCGGATGGTCATGAAGAATTGGCCGAGTGGTTGAAATCGAAACAAATCAAAGCCCCTGCCGCCGCCGACTTCGATTTTCAGGCGTGGCTGGATGAAAAGCCGGAGGCAAAACCGGCAACCGTTGCCCCGGTAAAACAAGAGCCTGCCAAGGTAATGGATTCTCCCGAAAAAGGCGGGCTGCTCAAAACCGTCAAACAATTTGCAACAGGTCTTTTCGGCTCGAAGCCTCGGAAGAGCGAGCCGCTCGCAGCTTCCGACATCATTGCGCTTTTAGGGAAACCGATTAACGACCCCGCTGTCGCGTCTCTGCTTCGTGAACAATTTGGGACTAAGAGCCGCCCTGAAACGGATTATGAAAATGGGCAATACTTTGGCTGGCTGTACGCCCCGGATAAAGGCTTTTCTCTTCTCTTTTCCGATTCCGAATATCGAAAAGGCGGAGACAGCGCGCTTTGGGGTTCAGGAGAACTTTGCCTGAATATTGCCGCTTTTTATGTGGCAACCCAAAATTCCCCCACTTTCCAGGGGAAATTACCCTTCGGTCTTGATTTCAGCGATTCTAAAGCGACCGCCCGGAGAAAAATGTCGCCTTACGAGGCTACCCGGCATTCCTTTATCACTGATACATGGGATACCGAAGGGTTCCGGGTCAATATCTTTTACAGCGACAACTATTCTTCCATCAAGCGGGTAGTTTGTTTACTTCCAGAAGGCGCTGTTGTCCGAAAATTACCTCTGACCTATCCGACCGTAAACCAACTCTTGAACGCGCTGGATAAGGGAGTACGGGACCCTTTGTTTACAGGGCTTTGGCGGGAAGAAGACAATGAAAAAATCCAGAAGTCCGTATCTGAGATGTCAGTATCCGAGGATTGGTCGGAATCCGTTCTTCTGGATGAAAGCTACGGAGTAGACCTGTATTTCAATGAAGAAGAACAGGTTTGGGCGATTGTTCTATGTGGAAACCGCTATTTCAATTCTGTAGACTGGGAAGGAGAATTGATACAGGGGCTTGATTTTGACGACAGCCCGGAAATGGCATTCCAAAAGTTTCAGAGAGAGCCAGATGAGCGTGAGGATGACATGGAAAATAGCATAGGTTACGCGACCTGGCGTTTCCCTGCTTTCGACGTGAAAATTGTATACAGCCATGAGAGTAACCGGATTTACCGGATCGCGCTCCGCTCGCCATATTCTGAAGAATCTGAGAATGAAGCATCCAAGGATGATGAATCTGAGAATGAAGCGGTTGAGGATGAAGCGGTAGAGGATGAAAGCCTTTACAGGGTCAAATTTCCCAATCCCTTTGGGTATGCGCTGCCGAAGGAATCCGAGGTGCGTAAGCTGCAAAAGCGGTATGGCTTTTCGGATGGGTATGCCGAATTTCTCATGCAGCACAACGGTCTTGACTGTTATGCCTGCAAGGATTTTGGGCAAGAGGAATTTTTCGTGCCCGATGCCAGCCGGGATGCGGATGATATAGGGGAGGATATTCGCTACCTGTTCAGCGTTAATTCAGGCAACGAATACTCCGACCTTAAGGGAAATTTGGAGGACTGGAAGATGCTTCTGCCGTACTTTTTCCCTATCGGCGATGACGCAGGCGGAAACGTTTTTGTGGAGGTTTTGGTAGGTCCGCTCAAAGGGGCAATCGGCAATCTGGATCATGGTCGTCTTTACTCTGTGGATACCCTTGCTGAACTTCTGGAAGAGGAGGAGGATGCAGAGCTTGAGGACATGACCGAAGAACAGATGATTGAGTTGCTGACCAGCGAAGATCTCGATCTGTTTTGGCTTCACGCGCCTTCTATGGAAGTGTTCGTTCGGGACTGCATCTTTGCCAAAGGCGATTCTTTTGGCGTGATTGACTACGAGCAACCTGATGAGGGTGAGGCAGCGCCATCGGGCGGCAAGTCTGCAACGAACCCGGCAAACGACGCCCCTGAAAAACAGGATTGAAGGCATGGACTGGCAGCGCATTCCCATTCCCGCCAAGCCGAAGATTTTGTAAACTTTTTAAATGCCTGTTTCTGCCTGATTGAATGGAGAAAAGATAAAGGCCATGCCGATTCAATGGTTTCCGGGACACATGACGACCGCGCGTAGAAAAGCTGCGGAGACGCTGGCGCGGGTGGATGTGGTCATCGAGGCGCTGGACGCGCGGTTGCCGGAAGCCAGTTGCAACCCGATGATTCGCGCCCTGCGGGAATTTCGCCAGCGGCCTTGTCTGAAGGTCTTGAACAAGGCCGATCTGGCGGATGCCTTAATTACCGCGCAGTGGCTTGAGTTCTACAACAGCCAGGAAAATGTGCTGGCGGTTGCGCTTTCCTGCAAGGTGGGCGACCCGATCAAAAATGTGGCGGCAATCCCCAAGCTGTGCCGCAGCCTTGCCCCGCACCGTAACACGCCGGACAAACCTTTGCGGATGATGATTATGGGCATTCCCAACGTCGGCAAGTCGACCCTGATGAACGCCCTGTTGAAAAAGCGCGTCGCGGCGGTGGGCGATGAGCCGGCAGTCACCAAGTCGCAGCAGACGCTGGATTTGGGGCGGCACATGACCTTGACCGACACGCCCGGCCTGATGTGGCCGAAAATCGAAATCGAATCCGATGGCTACATGCTGGCGGCCAGTCACGCGATTGGCGTCAATGCGGTAGAGCCGGAAGCAGTGGCCTCTTTTCTGGCAACCTTGCTGCTGGCGCGGTATCGCCCGCTTTTGGCGGCGCGTTATCGCTTGGCGGCGGACGTTTTAGAAACGATGGATGCCGTAACCCTGCTGGAAACGATCGGCGAACGTCGGGGCTGTCGCGGCAAGGGCGGGACGCTTGACCGGGAAAAAGCCGCCCTTGTCCTGCTCACCGACTATCGCAGCGGCGCTCTGGGACGCATCAGTCTGGAAAGCCCTGCTAGCCGCAAACAGATTTTGGCGCTATCATGCGAAGCGCATCAATCAAATCACTAAGGAGAGAAAAATGTTTCGGTTCATACGTGGATGTATCGCTTTAATCGCAATCTGCTTTGCCTTCTCTGTTCAGGCGCGGGAGCCGCAGGACCCCTTCACTATGGAAGCCCTCGAACGTGCAGCAAAACTAGACGGTGCGGCAAAATTTTGGGCTGCAATTCCCCTCACCCTGGAAGCCCTCGAAGGCGCGGCAAAAGCAGGGGATTTGGTAGCTAAACAAATCTACCAGCAAATGACCCACTCCTTCTCCTCATACTCCGTTACACACGACATTGAGTGCGGTTTACGGGGGCAAATCCGCGACATTGTGATGTTGGAAAGGTCTGCGAGAAGTGGTAACAAGAATGCCCAATGTTCCATGGGACTCCTCTATGAGGATATCTCTGGGAAGATGACTGCCGATCATCTCGTCCTCTGTACAGATTCGGTCTGTACAGAACCATATGACTTGTATGGTAAGCTCTTTGGTGAGGACTCGCCGACTGATATGGTGACCCAAAGACAGGCTGAGAGGTGGGGGATTCTGTATCGGAATCGGCATGATGGCGATAGATGGACGTGGAACAGCGCCAAGTGGTTTGTCATAGCCCGTGCATGGCTTCGTTACGCGGCGGATCAGGGACATGCTGAAGCGCAATGTGAGCTAGGCGAGCTTTACTCCGGTCGTCCTTTCTCTGGACTGTATCGGGATTATGCCGAGGCTGAGAAATGGTTTCGCAAGGCGGCAGCTCAGGGGCACATAGGGGCACAAGCAGCTCTCAAATCAATTGAGAAGAGAAAGAAAAAGTAGGAGCAGGATTAGTTAGCTCCATAGCTGGACATGGTTTTGCTTGAGACAATCAGGAAAAAAAGAATGGGCAAGAGGATGAACAGCGTGGAACCCGAAAAGACCGCCCATGCGTAACGCGCCGATAACTCCCTTGCGCCCGGAAGACCAGAACGAAATCGAAGTATTTTGCGATGCTCTCTGGCTGGAAGATGGACTGGCGAAAAACAGTCTGGAGAGCTATCG
>JAISSL010000281.1 GCA_031273145.1 Zoogloeaceae bacterium
GAAGGCCTGCAACGCGCCATGCGTGGCATCCACATGAAGCACCGCCTGGAAAAAGTCGCTCACCAGCATCGGCTCAATCAAAAACGCGCCCGCCACTACCGAAGGAATCGCCAGCAGAACCAGCGGCACCAACACAACCCAGGGAGATTCCTGCGGTTTTTCCCCGGCGGCAAGGCCGTGATGTTCGCCATCCTGTCCGTGGTGGGCATCATGACCCTTGCCGAAACGCTCTTTCCCATGAAAGACGAGAAAGAACATGCGGAAGGAATAGAAGGCCGTCACCAACACGCCTATCAGTACCACCACATAGGCGAAAGAAGCGCCCGGAATCTGGGAATACCGCGCCGCCTCGATAATCGAATCCTTGGAATAGAAGCCCGCCAAAAAGGGCGCGCCAATCAGGGCAAGGGAACCGACCAACGAAGTGATCCAGGTAATCGGCATGTATTTCCACAAACCGCCCATGTTGCGGATGTCCTGGTCATGGCGCAGCCCGATGATGACCGAACCGGCCGCAAGGAAGAGCAGCGCCTTGAAAAAGGCGTGGGTTGCCAGATGGAAAATGGCGGCAGAATAGGCGGATACGCCCAGCGCCACGGTCATGTAACCCAGTTGCGAGAGCGTCGAATAGGCAACCACCCGCTTGATGTCGTTTTGTACGCAACCCAGAAAGCCCATGAACAGCGCGGTCATCGTGCCGATGATGAGCATGAAGGCAAGCGCCGTTTCGGACAGCTCGAACAGGGGCGACATCCGCGCCACCATGAAAATGCCTGCCGTCACCATCGTCGCGGCATGAATCAGGGCGGAAATCGGGGTGGGGCCTTCCATCGAATCAGGCAGCCACACATGCAGCGGCATTTGCGCGGATTTGCCCATTGCGCCGATGAAAAGGCTGATGCAAACGACGGTCAGCAACGACCAGGATTCGTTGCCCCAGATGGTAATGGTCATGTCCGCCAGTCCCGGCGCCATCCGAAAGACGCTTGCATAATCGAGCGAGCCGAAGTACGCGAACACCAGCGCGATTCCCAACAGAAAACCGAAATCGCCGACCCGGTTGACCAGAAACGCTTTCAGACTGGCGTGCGTCGCAGTGGGGCGGGTAAACCAGAAGCCGATCAAGAGGTAGGAGACCAGACCTACCGCTTCCCAGCCGAAAAAGAGTTGCAGGAAGTTGTTGGCCATCACCAGCATCAGCATGGAGAAGGTAAACAACGAGAGATAGCTGAAAAAGCGGTTGTAGCCGGGATCATCCCGCATGTAGCCCACGGTATAGATGTGCACCATCAGGGAGACGAAAGTGACGACGGACATCATGGTTGCGGTCAGGCTATCAATCAGAAAGCCGACAGAAAACACATAGTCGCTGCTGGCAAGCCAAGTGTAAACGTCGCCATTGAATCCATGCCCGTTATTCACGTTCAGCAAAAGGATGAGGGATACGACAAAGGAGACCGTCACCCCCGCAATGGTTACGCCATGCGCTACCCAACGCGGGAGAACCCGGCAGAGCAAGCCCACGAAAAGAGCGCCGAACAGCGGGGCAAGCACCGCGCATAGAGCCAGAAATTTCAGGTATTCGTCCATCTTCTCAGCCCTTCAGGGTATCCAGATCATCCACATGGATGCTCTTCAAGTTGCGGAACAAGAGTACCAGAATGGCAAGCCCGACCGCCGCTTCCGCCGCCGCTGCCGCCAGAATGAAAAAGACGAACAGTTGTCCGGCAGGATCGCCGTGGTAGTGGGAGAAAGCGACAAAATTCGTGTTCACCGCCAGCAAGATGAGTTCGATAGACATCAGAAGCACGATCAGATTCTTGCGGTTCAGGAAGATTCCGACGATGCCGGTCGTGAAGAGCATCGCGCCCAGAATCAGGTAATGGGAAAGGGTCAACGTCATGGCTTTTTCTCCCCACTTTGTTCATTGGTTGCATCTTCCCGCGTGATCGGCATCTTGACGATGCGTAGCCGGTCTTTGGCCTCAACGCGAATCTGATCGGCAGGGTCAATGACGAGCGCGCCGCTACTGCCCTTGCCGCCGCGATGGGTCAGCGCCACCGCCGCTACGATGGCCACCAGCAGCAACACCGCCGCAAGCTCAAAGGGATAGACGAAATCCGTGCTCAACAGCATCCCAAGCAGACGGGTATTGGATTCTTCCGGCATGGGCACCACGATGGATTCCTGAAAAATCCGGTGCGCGAGTACCGCGCCCATTTCGAGCACGATAACAAAGCCCACCAGCGCGCCCAGCGGCAAATAGCGCCAGAAGCCTTGTCGCAACTGGTCGAAATCGAGATCCAGCATCATCACGACGAAGAGGAAGAGCACCATCACCGCGCCGATATAGACCATGACCAGCACCATCGCCAGAAACTCGGCTTCCAGCAGCAGCCAGATACCAGCCGCCGAAAAGAAGGCGAGAATGAGAAAGAGCACCGCATGAACCGGATTGCGCGCGGTAATGACGCGCAGCGCGGCTACGATCAGGATGGTCGCCAGAAAGAAGAAAAGGAGCGTTTTGAAGTCCATAGCGTCGTTGTCCGTCCTTACCGATATTTCGCGTCCAGCGCCTTGTCCGCGTCAATCGTCGCGGCGTGGCGCTCACCATTGGCCAGCAGTTTTTCCTTGGAGTAGTAGAGGTCACTGCGCGTTCTGCCGCAATACTCCAAAACCCTTGTTTCCACAATGGCTTCCACCGGGCAGGCTTCTTCGCAAAAGCCGCAAAAGACGCACTTGCCCAAATCAATGTCGTACCGGGTCGTGCGGCGCGAACCATCGTCCCGTTCCGCCAGTTCAATGGTAATCGCCTTGGTCGGGCAAACCGCCTCGCAGAGCTTGCAGGCAATGCAACGCTCTTCCCCATCCGGGTAGCGACGCAGGGCGTGCAAACCGCGAAAGCGAAAACCCTGCGGCGTCTTTTCTTCCGGGTAACGCACCGTTACCTTGCGGGTGAAGAAATACCGTCCCGTAACCGCCAGACCTTGCAGCAGTTCCCAGAGGGTAAAGGAGCGAATGAAATGTTTTAGCGCGCGCATAGCCTTCACTTCCAGATGTTCCAGGGAGTGAGCATCCAGATGCCCACGACAAAAATCCAGACGACCGTAAGCGGAATGAACACCTTCCAGCCCAAGCGCATGATGTGGTCGTAACGATAGCGGGGAAAGGACGCCCTAAACCAGAGAAAGAAGAACAGCATCAGGCAGGCTTTTCCGATCAGCCACCAGGCGCTATCCGGCAAGCCCGCAAACGGCGCATCCCACCCGCCTAAAAAGATGAGGCTGGTCAGTACCGCAACCAGAATCATCTCGGTGTATTCGGCCAGGAAGAAGATGGCAAAAGCCATCCCGGAATAATCAATGTGGAAGCCGGCGACGATTTCCGATTCGCCTTCCGCCACGTCAAAGGGGGCGCGATTGGTCTCCGCCACCCCGGAAATGAAATAGACCACAAACAGGGGCAAAAGCGGCAACCAGTTCCAGGAGAGGAAGGATAACCCGCGTTCGGCAAACCAGCCTTTTTGCTGCATGTGGACAATCTCGGTGAGATTCAGGCTGCCAGAGACCATCAGCACAGCGACAAGGGCAAAGCCCATTGCAATTTCGTAGGAGACAATCTGCGCCGCCGCCCGCATCGAGCCGAGGAAAGCGTATTTGGAGTTGGATGCCCACCCTGCCAGCACCACGCCATAGACGCTCATGGAGCCGATGGCGAGAACGTAGAGCAGGCTTGCGTCAATATTGGCAAGCACCAGCGCGTCGCTGAAAGGCACGACCGCCCAGACCGCCAGCGCCGGGGCAAAAGCCAGCGTGGGCGCGATGAAGTACAATCTTCTGTTCGCCCAGGAAGGACAAATGATTTCTTTCAAAAGGAGTTTCAGGCCATCCGCAATCGGCTGTACCAAGCCCCAAGGGCCGACCCGGTTGGGACCCAGCCGCGAGTGCATGTAGCCGAGAACCTTGCGTTCGGCATAGGTGAGATAAGCTACCGAGAGCAGCAGCGGCGCGACAATGGCAATAATTTTAATCAGCGTCCAGATGACGAGCCAGAGCGAAGGCCAAGCTGCGCCAAACCATTGGTTGCCGAATTGGGCGATCATCTCTTCCATCAGGCACGCTCCACAGAAATCGGGGCGAACATGCCGCCCAGGGCAGAAGTTGCGGGATGTCCCGCCGCCACGCGCAGGCAGCCTTCCGGCACGCCTTCATCCAGCGCAAGGGTAAGCCTTGCTTCCCCGCCATCCTGCCGGACGACGACTGCATCCTCTGCGGCAAGGCCAAGTTTTTTCAAGGTCGCGGCAGAAGCCCTGGCCTTGGGCGAGGCGGATGCCGGAGTTTCCTGAAGTGGCGCGGCGCGGCGAACCGTAGGATCGGTCATATAAATGGGCACGTCAGCAATCCGCTCCAATTCGCCTTCCCGCAGTTGGGCAGAGGACGGCAGTTTAAGCTCCGGCGCATGAGTAAGTTTGTTGTCCAGACCGGATACGTAGCCTTCCGCATCCACTTTAACGCCTGCTTCCCGCCAGGCTTCCCGCAGAACTTCCTCGCTGCTCTCGAACGCGAATCCGGGCAGATCAAGCGCGTTTGCCAATACCCGCAGGATTTTCCAGCCGGGACGGGATTCGCCTGACGGCGATGCCGCGCCAGCAAAACTCTGGGCGCAGCCTTCGATGTTTACATACGTACCGGAAGTCTCGGTAAAGGCGGCAAGCGGCAGCAGCGCGTCGGCATATTGAAGCGCGGGCGCGTGTTTGAACGGAGTTGCCAGTACGACCATTTTTGCCGCTTTCAGCGCGGCTACGGTTTTAACCGGATTGGCAACATCCAGTTCCGGCTCAAGGCCAAAGAGGAAATACGCCTGACGCGGATTGGCAAACATCTGGTGGGCATTCATTTTCGCTTTCTCGCCCAGACCCAACAATTGCCCGCCCACGCTGTTCGCCGCCTCGCCCAGAAAACCGAAATTCGCGCCGGTCAATTCTGCGAGTCTCAGGCCAAGCTGATGCAGCAAGCCTGCCGTATCCGCCTGCTCCGCCACATGCCCCAACAGAACCGCCTTGCTCCCCGCGTTCATGAGACTGGTTGCTATTTTTCTTGCGCTCTCGTTTTCCGGCACGGATGCCAGTTCCGGCATTGAGACGCCCTTGATTTTTGCGGCTTCCCGCACCACTGCCGCCAGCGCGTATAGAAGCTCGGAAGGGCGAACCGTCTGGCGGGTATGGAGCGCCAGTTTCGGATCTTCGTCGGTTACGGAAAGGATGTTGATTTCGGCATGATGCTTCTGGACGGCATGGCGCAGCCGTTGAGTCAGCAACGGATGATCCTTGTGCAGGAAGGAGCCTACGACCAGCACCGATTCCAGATGGCGCAGGTCGGCAATTTTCATCCCCAGCCAGGTAGCGCCCGCGTGTTTGCCATCCAGAGAAAAATCCCGGCGGCGCGGACGGCAATCCACATTGTCGCTGCCCAGGCCGCGCATCAATTTTTGGAGAAGATAGAGTTCCTCTACGCTTGCCCAGGGCGCAGCCAGCGCCGCAAGCGCGTCGTTGCCCGCACTGGCGGCAATATCCTTTAGGCCATGCGCGACATAATCCAGCGCGTCATTCCAGGAGACTTCCCGCCATTCCCCGCCCTGTTTCAGCATGGGCTTCGTCAAACGTTCTTCGGTATGAAGCGCGGTATAGGAAAAGCGATCCTTGTCGGAGAGCCAGCATTCATTGACCGCTTCGTTTTCATGCGGCAACACGCGCATGACGCGCCCTGCCCTGGTTTGTACCGTGATATTCGCGCCGATGGAGTCATGCGGGCTGATGGAGCGATGACTGGTCAGTTCCCAGGAACGCGCCGTGTAGCGGAAAGGCTTGGAGGTCAACGCCCCAACCGGGCAAACATCGGTCAGATTGCCGGAGAGTTCGGATTCAATCGCCCGCCCCAAAAAGGTGGTGATTTCGGAATGGGCGCTACGATAAGCCATGCCCAGTTCCATGATTCCGGCGATTTCTTCCCCAAAGCGCACACAGCGGGTGCAGTGGATGCAACGGCTCATTTCCCGCATGGAGATAAGCGATCCCGCATTCTTGCCCTTTGTGACATGTTTTTTTTCTGCAAAGCAGCTTTTTGCGCTGCCGTACCCGACCGCCACATCCTGCAACAGGCATTCCCCGCCCTGGTCGCAGACCGGGCAGTCGAGCGGATGGTTGATGAGCAGGAATTCCATCACGCTTTGTTGCGCCTTGACCGCCAGCGCGGAATGAGTAAAGACCTTCATCCCGTTCGTGACCGGCGTCGCGCAGGCAGGCAACGGCCTGGCCGATTTTTCCACTTCCACCAGACACATCCGGCAACTGGCGGCGATGGAGAGCTTTTTGTGGTAGCAGAAATGCGGAATATAGACGCCAGAAAGCTGCGCGGCCTCTATAACCGTGCTACCTTCAGGCACTTCTGCCTTTTTGCCGTTGATTTCGATTTCAAGCATGGCTCTACCGCTTATTCCTTATGCCTCTTCCACAAGGCGATGAAAACCGCTACCCGCCCACTGCACGTCTTTCGGCACCAGGCAGGTTTTGTGTTGGATGTGATAGATGAATTCGTCCCAGAAGTGCTTCACGAAGCTCTGTACCGGGAAGGCCGCCGCTTCACCCAGGGCGCAGATGGTGCGCCCACAGATGTTGCCCGCGATATATTCAAGCGTGTCCAGATCGTCCACACGCCCTTCTCCTGCTTCAATCCGGCGCACGATGTCGTAAAGCCAGCCCGTGCCTTCCCGGCAGGGCGTGCATTGACCGCAGGATTCTTCATGATAGAAGCGGGAAAGCCGTTCCAGCGCCTTGACCATACAGGTCGTCTCGTCCATCACGATGACCGCGCCGGAACCGAGCATGGAACCGGCCTTGCCGATAGAATCGTAATCCAGCGTGCAATCCATGATGAGGTCGGCAGGGAGTACCGGCGCGGAAGAACCGCCGGGAATGACTGCTTTCAGTTTTCTGCCGCCGCGCATCCCGCCGCACATTTCAAGCAGTTTGGCAAATGGCGTGCCGAGCGGAACTTCGTAATTGCCGGGGCGATTGACATGCCCGGAAACGGAAAAGAGTTTGGTTCCGCCATTGTTGGGCTTGCCCAGATTCATGAAGGCTTCGCCGCCCATCTTGATGATGAAGGGGATGGAAGCCAGGGTTTCCGTGTTGTTGACGGTGGTCGGCTTGCCGTAAAGGCCAAAGGAAGCCGGGAACGGCGGCTTGAAGCGCGGCTGTCCCTTCTTCCCTTCAATGGATTCCAGCAGCGCGGTTTCTTCGCCGCAGATATACGCGCCATAACCGTGGTGCGCGAACAGCTCGAAAGAAAAGCCGGACTTGAGGATGTTCTGCCCGATGAACCCGGCGGCGCGCGCTTCCTCCAGGGCTTCCTCAAAGCGTTGATAGAGTTCCCAGATTTCGCCGTGGATGTAGTTGTAGCCCCGATTGGCTTCAATGGCATATGCGGCGATTGCCATCCCTTCGATGACCGCGTGCGGGTTGTAGCGAATCAGGTCACGATCCTTGAAAGTGCCGGGTTCGCCCTCATCGGTATTACAGATGATGTAGCGGTCGCCCTGAACCGCATGGGGCATGAAGCTCCATTTAAGGCCGGTGGGAAAGCCCGCTCCGCCCCGTCCGCGCAGCACGGAAGCCTTCACTTCCGCAATGATTTTTTCCGACGATTCTTTTTTAGCGAGAATGCTTTTCAGCGCCTCGTAGCCGCCCCGCGCCACATAGGCTTGCAGATGCCAGCCATCATCGCCAGAGAGTCCGGCAGTCAGAACAGGATTGATTGCGCCCAGAATGCTCATGCCTGACACTCCTTCAACAGCGCGTCAATGGCATCCGGCGTCATCCGCCCGCACATCCGGCGGTTGTTGACCAGCATGACGGGCGCGTCCCCGCAGGTGCCCATGCACTCGCCTTCCTGCAAGGTAAATTTGCCATCCGGCGTCGTCTCGTTAAAGCCGATGCCCAGTTTTTCTTTCAGATATTCCGCCGCATGAACGCCGCCGGAAAGGGCGCAGGGCAGATTGGTACATACCGTGAGTTTGTAACGCCCCACCGGCTTCAAGTTGTACATGGCGTAAAACGTCGCAATCTCGTAAGCCGCAATGGGCGGCATGGCAAGATAACCGGCAACGGCTTCAATCGTTTCCATCGAGAGCCAGCCGAGTTCTTCCTGCGCCAGGGCAAGGCAGGCCATGATGGCGGACTGCTGACATCCTGCCGGGTATTTGGCAATTTCCCGGTCGAATTTTTGCAGGGTTTCAGGCGTCAACATCGCGCTGCATCCGGCAGAGGGGTTATGGGCGGTCGCTGTCATCGGTCAATATCGCCAAATACGTAGTCCTGCGAGCCGATGATGGTCACGACATCGGCCAGCATGTGTCCCCGCGCCATTTCGTCCATCGCGGCCAGGTGGGTAAAGCCCGGAGGACGGATTTTCAGCCGGTAGGGCTTGTTCGCGCCATCGGAAATCGCATAGATGCCGAACTCTCCTTTGGGATGCTCAACAACTGCGTAGGCTTCGCCTTCCGGCACAAAAATGCCTTCGGAGAAAAACTTGAAGTGGTGAATCAGGGCTTCCATATTGGAATGAATCGTCTCATGCGGCGGCGGCGCGAGCTTGTAATCGTCGGAAATGACCGGCCCCGGATTTTTCCGCAGCCAGTCAATGCACTGGCGGATGATGCGGTTGGCCTGCAACATCTCTTCCATGCGAACGAGATAGCGGTCATAGCTATCGCCATTGACCCCGACCGGCACGTCGAAATCCACCCGGTCGTAAGCGGCATAAGGCTGCTTTTTCCGCAAGTCCCATTCGATGCCGGAACCGCGCAGCATGGCGCCAGTGAATCCCAGTTGCAGGGCGCGTTCTGGCGAGACCACGCCAATGTTGACCAGCCGCTGTTTCCAGATGCGGTTGTCGGTCAGGAGCGTGTGATAGTCCGCATGACACTTGGGGAAGCGTTCGGTGAAGTCTTCCAGATAATCGAGCAGCGAACCCTGCCGGTTTTTGTTGACCTTCTTCAAGGTCGCCGCGTTCTTCCAGGGCGATTTCTGGTATTGCGACATCTGATCGGGCAAATCACGATAGACGCCACCAATCCGGTAATAGGCCGGGTGCATCCGCGCGCCCGTGACTGCCTCATAGACATCCATCAAATCCTCACGCTCGCGGAACGTGTAGAGCATGATCCCCATTGCGCCCAAATCCAGTGCATGAGTACCAAGCGAGAGCAGATGGCTCAAGAGGCGCGTAACCTCGTCGAACATCGTGCGGATGTATTTCGCCCGCAACGGCACTTCAATGCCCAGCAGCTTTTCCACCGCCAGACAATAGGCATGTTCGTTGCACATCATGGCAACGTAATCAAGACGATCCATGTAGGGCAAGGCTTGCGCCCAGGCGCGGGTTTCCACCAGTTTTTCCGTGCCGCGATGCAGAAGGCCGATGTGCGGGTCGGCCAGCTTAACCACTTCGCCTTCCAGTTCCAGAATCAGCCGCAACACCCCGTGCGCTGCCGGGTGCTGGGGGCCAAAGTTGAGCGTGAAATTGCGGGCTTCAGGCATGTTCCCTACCCCAGTTGGCTTCCCGCCGGATACGCGGGGTTATTTCACGCGGCTCGATGCTGACCGGCTGATAGACGACCCGCTTTTGTTCCGGGTCGTAGCGCATTTCAAGGTGTCCGCAGACGGGAAAATCCTTGCGGAAGGGGTGGCCTACAAAGCCGTAATCGGTCAGAATGCGGCGCAAATCGGGATGGCCGTCGAAGAAAATTCCGAACATGTCGAAGGCTTCCCGTTCGTACCAGTTTGCGCTGTTCCAGATGTGAAAGAGGGAAGGAAGGCGGGGCGCGCCATCGTCTTCCGCGAAAACCCGTACCCGAACCCGCCAGTTGTGCTGGATGGAAAGGAGGTGCGTCACCACGGCAAAACGACGCGCCGGACGGTTTTCGCCCTTCTCCCCCCCGTAGGTTGCGTAATCCACGCCGCACAAATCCATGAGTCCGGCAAAGGCCAGTTCCGGCGTATCCCGCAAGGCTTGCATGACTTCCAGATAATTTGCGGCAGAAACTTCCAGCCGCACTTCCCGCAGAATTTCATCCATGCCAATCAGGCGGCTGCCAAGGCGCGCTTGCAAGGTAGTTTTCAGGGTTTCCAATCTGGCGGACATGGCTGGCTTTCTCAACTGCGGGCAATGGTGGAAGTGCGACGAATCTTGTCCTGCAACTGGAGGACGCCGTAAATCAAGGCTTCCGGGGTCGGAGGACAACCCGGCACGTAAATATCTACCGGAATAATCTGGTCACAGCCGCGTACCACCGAGTAGGAATCATAGTAGTAGCCGCCGCCGTTGGCGCAGGAACCCATCGAGATTACCCAGCGCGGTTCTGCCATCTGGTCGTAGACCTTGCGGAGCGCGGCGGCCATCTTGTTGGTCAATGTGCCCGCCACAATCATCACGTCGGACTGGCGCGGCGAGGGGCGAAAGAAAATGCCGAAGCGATCCATGTCATAGCGGGCGCAGCCGGTGTGCATCATCTCCATGGCGCAGCAGGCAAGGCCAAAGGTCACCGGCCAGAGCGAGCCGGTACGCACATAGTTGATGAGCGTATCTGCCGTTGTCGTGATGTAGCCTTTTTCGAGAATGCCTTCAATGGACATGATTTACTCCCAATCCAGAGCGCCCTTGGCCCAGGCGTAGGCATCCCCGACCAGGATGATGCCGAGGAACAGGGTCATGGCGGCGAACGAGAACAGGCCGAGAGAGCCGTCCGCAAGCGTCAAATCCTTGAACACGGAAGCCCAGGGGAAGAGGAAGGCGATTTCGAGATCGAACAGGATGAAGATGATGGCAATCAGGTAGTAGCGCACGTCGAATTTCATCCGCGCATCCCCAAATGCCTCAAAGCCGCACTCGTAGGCGGACATTTTTTCCTCGTCGGGACGGTTCGGCGCCAGCAGCCTGCCCATCACCATGGGCAGGACGCCAATTGCCAGTCCAACAAGGACGAAAAGCAGAACCGGAAAATAATTTGTCAACATGTGACGTTTTCTCTGTCTGAAGAGACGCCCTGTCAGAAACAGAAGCGTCTCGGTTTTTCAAGACTGCTTGGTGCCGACGGCGAGACTCGAACTCGCACAGCTTGCGCCACTACCCCCTCAAGATAGCGTGTCTACCAATTTCACCACGTCGGCTTCAGGTGAGGCTTGAAACCTCTTTCTTGCGTTACCGAGGGATTTCCTGTTCCCTGGAAGTCCCTTCATCTTGTGGGACTGCGCCGGAATCAGGAGCAGCTTCTTGCGTTGTCGGCAAAACGGGAACGGACTGTACAGCATCTCGCATTACGCTGTCAAATTTTTTTGGCGCATTTGAAGCAATATAGGTCAACCCAAGTGTGCTCAGGAAGAACAGGGTTGCCAGAAATGCCGTGCTGCGGCTCAAAAAATTTGCGGAGCCGGATGCGCCAAAGAGACTGCCGGACGCGCCGCTGCCGAATGCCGCGCCCATGTCCGCGCCTTTGCCGCGCTGCATCAGGATGAGCCAGATCATGACGACCGCCAACAGGATGTTGACCGTCAGTAACAGGGAGTACAACCAGTTTTCCATGTGAGTTCCAATTTTTTATCAATCAAAAATTTGCCGCGCGGCAAATTGCCAAAAAATCTTCTGCCTTCAATGATGCGCCGCCGATCAGACCGCCGTCAATGTTGGGCTGATTGAACAGGGAAGGCGCATTATCCGCCTTGACGCTGCCGCCGTATACGATGCGAAGTCCTGCCGCAATGGCGTTATCTTCCGCCGCGAGGCGCTCGCGTAAAGTACGATGCACGGCTTCCGCTTCTTCGGGGGCGGCTACCCGCCCCGTGCCGATCGCCCAGACCGGCTCATAGGCCAGTATGGCGTTCTGGAAGGCCGCAACGCCATGCAAGGCCAATACCGCTTCCATTTGCCGGATGACGACTTTTTCCGTTTGTCCTGCCTCGCGCTCGCTCAAGGTTTCCCCCAGACAGAGGACGGGACGAAGCCCGCTCTGCAATGCCGCGCCGAATTTTTCCGCAACCATCGGGTCGGCCTCGCCGTGCAACTGCCGCCGTTCGGAGTGCCCGACCAACACGTAGCGACAGCCGAAATCCGCAAGCATGGCGGCGGAGACTTCGCCGGTGAAGGCGCCTGCCGCGTGCGCGCTGACATCCTGCGCCCCCAACGTCATTTCTGAACCGGAGAGCAGGCGAGCCACCTGCTCCAGATAGGGATAAGGCGCGCACAAGACGATTTCGCCCTTTAGCGCCTTGGGCAGACCTGCTTTCAGGGCGGTCACGAGCGCCGCGTTGCCCGCCAGGGAACCCTGCATTTTCCAGTTTCCGGCGACCCAGGTTGGGCGAGAAGGCGACATGCGGAATCATTCCAGACAAAACGAAGTGGCGGATTATAGCCCTGCCCGGTTCTGCGGACAGCAATTTTTT
>JAISSL010000013.1 GCA_031273145.1 Zoogloeaceae bacterium
CTCTATGAAGAATTGCTGATAGGCGATGACCCGGCTCCGACCTTCCATCCCCGCATCATGAAGGCGCGGGAAACCTTTTTGCCCTGGGAACAGCTAACCGTCAAGCTGGAAGAACTGACCGCCCACCTGAATGCGGGCAATCTCCCGGCAGTTCAGGCGTGGCTTGCGGAGACTATTTCCGGCTATCAGGCCGCGCCGCTGGTCGACTGGATTTGGTCTTGCCGACGGCAGTTTTAAGGACAACAGCAAGCTGAACGACCATTGCCCAAGCCTTGCGGATGGCGAGTCCGCCCCGCGTCGTTGGGGCAGGGCGGGGTGCAACAGGGTTACAAACAACGCTTGCTATAGAGCAAGAACGCCACTACAATAACCACGCGGGCTATCTTGATGGCTCGTTGCCAACGACTTTTCGCACGTTGAGGCATAAGTATCACCTCCATTTCTGGGCGATGATTCACCTAGCCGCGCCGTGCCGGGCGCAGTTAGGTGCGCCCGGAAGGGATTTTATCTCAAACCGCCTTGTCTGGCGGTTTTTTCATGGGCAGGCAGGATCGTGCGGGCAGGCGCAGCCTGTCTTGCGGATAGCAATGTTTTTCAATTGCCGTCTGCAAGACCCTTCAACGCCTGAAAGAGGGCGCGAAAGTGGCGCGGCGGTCTGGATTCCGCCATCTCTTTCAAGGCGGCGCGGCGAAGCTGGCGCAAGTGGGTCAAATCGGCGGCGGGATAGCGTTCGGCAATGTCGGCCAATGCCCCGGCCTCATCTTCCAGCAGGCGATGCCGCAAATCTTCCAGCCGGTGCAGGCGGGCGATTTCAGCGGCGGATTCGCCTCGCGCGTCGGCAAGCGCGGCGGCAATGGCAGCGGCGTCTTCGTCGCGCATGAGGCGTCCGATATATTGCAACTGGCGGCGACGGGCGGAATGGTGGCGAATGCGCTGGTATTCGCGCACGGCTTCCCGCAGATTTTCGGAGATCGCCATGCGGTTTACGCGCTCCGGGGAAAGCCGGGTCAAGGCTTCGCCCAACGCCTGCAACTCCAGCATCATGGCTTTTACCTTGGTTTTTGAGGGGCGTTCTGATAATTCGGGTTGGGACACGGCGCTTCTGCGTTGATAAAAAAGCAAGGCTGTTATGATACCCATTCTTCGGACTTTTCCGGCTCATCCGTTTCTTATATGACTGAACAAGGTTTTTTACTGACTGACGCTACGCTTTCGCAATTGGCGGAAGATGCGCTGCTTCACGCCCGCAAGCAGGGCGCGACTGCCGCCGAGGTGAATGTATACGAAGGGTTCGGCCTGACGGTTACGGCGCGGCAGCGGGCAGTCGAGAGCATCGAATACAACCGGGGCAAGGATTTGGGCATCAGCGTCTATCTGGGGCAACGCTCAGGGCAGGCAAGCACTTCGGATTTTTCCCGCCGCGCAGTCGAAGAAACGGTGGAATCGGCGCTTGCCATCGCCCGCTTTACCGCCGAGGATGACTGCGCGGGCTTGCCGGAAGAGGCTTTGCTGGCGAGGGAAATTTTGAGCCTCGATTTGTATCACCCCTGGCGTCTGTCATCGGAAGAAGCGATCGCGCTTGCGATTCGTTCCGAATCCGCCGCTCTGGATTGGGATACAAGAATCAGCAATTCCGAGGGCGCAAGCGTCTCGACGCAAGAGGCGCAGTTTGTCGCGGCCAATTCGTCCGGCTTCATGGGCGGCTATCCGGCATCCCGCAATTCGGTCTCCTGTTCGGTCATTGCCGGAACGGGCGCCGCCATGCAGCGCGATTACTGGTACGAAAGCAACCGCGACGCGGGCAGGCTGATTGCGCCGGAAGCCATCGGCGAGATTGCGGCAAAACGCGCGGTAGCAAGGTTGGGCGCGAAAAAAATCCAGACGGGCGTTTTTCCGGTGTTGTTTGAGGCAACGGTTGCCGCCAGTCTGCTGGGACATTTCACGCAAGCCGTTTCCGGCGGCGCGTTGTACCGCAAAGCTAGTTTTCTGCTCGACCAGATGGGCAAGGCGATTTTTCCTGCCTTTTTTAATTTACGCGAATTGCCCCATTTACCTGGCGGGCTTGCCAGCGCGCCCTTCGACCGGGAAGGCGTGGCGACGCATGAACGGGAAGTCGTGCGGGACGGCGTTCTGCAAGGGTATTTTCTCGATGTCTATTCCGGGCGCAAGCTGGGGCTGCCGACCACGGCCAATGCCGGCGGCTGCCATAATCTGCTTCTTTTGCCTGGGGAGCAGGATTTGGCCGGCCTCATGCGCGAGATGGGGCGCGGCCTGCTGGTTACGGAATTGTTGGGCTTCGGCGTAAACGGCGTGACCGGCGACTATTCGCGCGGCGCGGCAGGTTTTTGGGTTGAGGAGGGCACAATCGCGCATCCGGTAGAAGAAATCACGATTGCGGGAAATTTGCGGACGATGTTTCAGGCAATCGTCGGAATCGGCAACGATGTGCGAATCAGCGGCTCGAAGCAAACCGGCTCCATCCTGATTGAGGGCATGACCGTTGCTACGTAAGGCTTCCGGGCTAGTAAACACCAGGCTGGCGCGACGATTTTCACCTATGACAATCGTAATTTAAGTATATCCCATTCGCCAAATGAATTTTTTATTTGACTAGAATCTCCAAAACTCGTAAATTGCGCGAAGTTTTCACTTTGCGGAACAAAAACCGACGTTCCCTGGATGATCGTATGTTGAATGTAATCCGATGGCAGCTTGCCGCCGCGCTGATGGCCGTATGTATCGGCGGATTGCTGGCAGGTATCCGGGGCGCGTTTTCGGCGGGGTTGGCGGCTTTGGCTGTTCTGATTCCTTCCTGCTGGTTCGCGGTACGTTTGGCGATGCTGGCACAACAGGGCAAGGCTTCGCCGGTTGCGTTCCTGCTGGGTGAATTTGTCAAGATCGCGGCGATCATCGTATTATTGGCGCTGCTTGCCGGGTTCGGGTCGGGGCTTCACTGGCCGGCCTTGTTGCTCGGTATGGCAATGGTTTTGCAGGCGAATTTTTTGGCTTTTTGGAAGAAAATCTGACATGGCAGCTGCTACGACGGACGGACCTACCCCAGGCGAGTACATCATTCACCACTTGACGCACTTCAGCAACAGCGCGCAGCAGGGGGTTTTTGACATCAGGGTCATTCACTTTGACACCCTGTTCTATTCCCTGTTTTTGGGTCTGCTCACGGTTTTTACGCTGGCGTATGCGGCGCGGCGCGCAACTTCCGGCGTGCCTGGCCGGTTTCAGGCCGCCGTCGAAATTCTGGTGGAGATGGTCTCCGACCAGGCCAAGGGCATTATCCATAACCCGGAATCGCGCCGTTTCGTAGCGCCCTTGGCGCTGACCGTGTTCATCTGGATTCTCCTGATGAACGCCATGGACCTGGTTCCGGTTGATCTGCTGCCTTCCCTCTGGCAATGGGGATATGAAGCGACGGGCAGAGACCCGCACCATGCCTATCAGCGCGTCGTGGCAACCGCCGACCTGAACGGCACTCTGGGGCTTTCCTTGAGCGTGCTGCTTCTCTGTTTCTGGTACAACCTCAAGATCAAGGGGGTACGCGGCTGGATTCACGAGCTTTTTTCCGCCCCGTTCGGCGCGCACTGGGCGTTGGCGCCGTTCAACTTTGCCATGCAGATCATTGAATTCGTCGCCAAGACCGTCTCGCACGGGATGCGGCTGTTTGGCAACATGTACGCAGGCGAACTGATTTTCATGCTGATTGCCCTGATGGGCGGCGCATGGGCGTTAAACTCCGGCCTCGGCTGGGCTTTGTGGCTTGGGCATATCGTTGCCGGTACGCTCTGGGCTATTTTTCACATCCTGATTATCACGTTGCAGGCTTTCGTGTTCATGATGCTGACCCTGATTTACATCGGACAGGCGCATGAAAGCCATTGATAAACTTTTTTCCCTTTGTTTTTTCTCTAAGGAGTCATCATGGAAGTCATAAGTTTCGTCGCGCTGGCCGCCGGTCTGATTATCGGTTTGGGCGCTATCGGCGCCTGTATCGGGATCGGCCTGATGGGAGGCAAGTTCATCGAGGCTTCCGCGCGTCAGCCGGAATTGATGAACGTGTTGCAGACCAAGATGTTCGTGCTGGTCGGTCTGATTGACGCGGCTTTCATCATCGGGACGGGTATTGCGCTGTGGTTTGCCACTGCCAACCCCTTCCTGGGTCAGATTGCCACGCTTTCTTCCCAATAATCAGGCTTTGCCGTTTTTGAAAAAGGGGCAACACCGTGAGTCTTGGATCAACATTATTCGCGCAGATGATTGTGTTCTTCATTCTGGCGTGGTTTTCGATGCGGTTTGTCTGGCCACCCATTGTGAAGGCGCTTGACGAGCGCGCGAAAAAGATCGCGGATGGTCTGGAGGCTGCCGAACGTGGCAAGCACGAACTTGAACTGGCATCCAAGCGTTCCGCAGACAAGCTGCGGGATGGCAAGGCAAAATATGCCGAGCTGGTTGTTCAGGCTGAAAAGCAGGCCGCCCAGATTATCGAAGAAGCCAAGGCGCAAGCCAAAATCGAAGCGGATCGCATTGTCGCGAATGGTCATGCTGCTGCCAGACAGGAAGTAGCGCAAGCCAAAGACGCGCTGCGCGATCAGGTAGCGATGCTGGCCGTTGCCGGCGCGGAAAAAATCCTGCGCCGGGAAATAGACGCCAAGGCGCATACCCAACTGCTTGCCGCCATTCAGCAGGAACTGTAGACATGGCCGAATCCGTTACCGTCGCTCGTCCTTATGCGGAAGCCGCGTTTCGCGCGGCCAAGGAGAAGGGCGCGCTGAATGCCTGGAACGAGAACCTTCAGCGTCTGGCGCTGGCGGCTCAGGACCGGAAGGTTGTCGCGGTCATTGGCAGTCCTGTCATTACGGTCGAGCAGTTGGTGGATTTTTTTCTTGGCTTGCTTGAACAGGATAAGCAGGGCAAACAGGGCAACGATCCGGTTTTCTGCAATTTCGTCAAAACGCTCGCGGAAAACGAGCGCTTGACGCTGCTGCCGGAAATCGCAAGCCTCTTCGCGGCGGAAAAGGCGGCAGAAGAGGGGATTCGGGAAGCGGTTGTGGCAAGCGCCTTTCCGCTGTCCGAGCCTGATCTGAAAACCCTGCTGCCGCAGTTGGAAGCGCATTTCAAAACAAAACTTGCGCCAGTCGTAAAGGTGGATGCCGACCTGATCGGCGGCGTTCGGGTGACAGTGGGCGATCAGGTGCTGGATGCTTCCGTGCGCGGCAAGCTCGACGCCATGACCATTGCGTTAAGGAACTAGGAGATTTACATGCAGTTGAATCCGTCCGAGATCAGCGAGCTGATCAAAAACAAGATTCAAAACCTCTCGGTGGGCGTTGAAACCCGCAACGAGGGAACCATCGTATCCGTGACCGACGGGATTTGCCGTATTCATGGCTTGCAGGATGCCATGCAGGGAGAAATGCTGGAATTCCCCGGCAATACCTTCGGCATGGCGCTGAATCTGGAGCGCGATTCCGTAGGCGCCGTGGTGCTTGGCGAATACGGTCATATTTCCGAAGGCAATACGGTCAAATGTACCGGGCGCATTCTGGAAGTGCCGGTCGGCCCCGAACTTCTGGGGCGGGTGGTGAATTCGCTGGGTCAGCCGATTGATGGCAAGGGACCGTTGAATCACAAGCTCACCGACAAGATTGAAAAGGTGGCTCCCGGCGTCATCTGGCGTAAATCCGTGTCGCAGCCGGTGCAGACCGGCCTGAAATCCATTGATTCGATGGTGCCGATTGGGCGCGGTCAGCGCGAACTCATCATTGGCGACCGCCAGACCGGAAAGACCGCCGTTGCGGTGGATACCATCATCAACCAGAAGGGCACGGGCATAAAGTGTATTTACGTGGCGATCGGGCAGAAGGCTTCGACCATCGCCAACGTGGTACGCAAGCTCGAAGAGCATGGCGCGCTGGATAATACGATCATCGTCGCGGCTTCGGCTTCGGAGACCGCTGCCCTGCAATACATCGCGCCCTATTCGGGCTGTACGATGGGCGAATATTTCCGCGACCGGGGCGAAGACGCGCTCATCATTTACGACGATTTGACCAAGCAGGCGTGGGCGTACCGTCAGGTTTCCCTGCTGCTGCGCCGTCCGCCGGGACGTGAAGCCTACCCGGGCGACGTGTTCTATCTCCATTCCCGCCTGCTGGAACGTTCCGCGCGTGTTTCCGAAGCCTGGGTGGAGCGGTTTACCAATGGCGCAGTGAAGGGCAAGACTGGCTCATTGACGGCCTTGCCGGTGATCGAAACCCAAGCGGGCGACGTATCCGCATTCGTGCCGACCAACGTCATTTCCATTACCGACGGGCAGATTTTCCTTGAGACCGACCTGTTCAATGCCGGTATCCGTCCCGCCATCAATGCGGGGATTTCGGTATCCCGCGTGGGCGGGGCGGCGCAGACCAAGGTCATCAAGAAGCTCGGCGGCGGCGTGCGGCTGGCGCTGGCGCAGTATCGGGAGCTTGCGGCCTTCGCGCAGTTTGCTTCCGATCTGGATGAAGCGACCAGAAAGCAGCTTGAGCATGGCCGGATGGTGACGGAATTGATGAAGCAGCCGCAGTATGCGCCGATGAGCGTCTCCGAAATGGCGATTACGCTTTACGCGGCGGAAAACCGTTGCTACGAGGACGTGGATGTCAAGCGCGCTCTGGAGTTCGAGAAGTCGTTGCTGGCTTATCTGAAACAGAATGCTGCCGATTTGCTGGCCAAAATCGAAAGTTCCAAGGAACTCGACAAGGATTGCGAAAAGGCGCTTGCTGCCGCCATTACTGCCTTCAAGGCATCCTGGGTCTGAGACAGGGAGAAAAGCCCATGCCAAGCGGCAAGGAAATTCGCACCAAGATCAAGAGCGTTGAAAATACGTGCAAGATCACCAAGGCCATGCAGATGGTGGCCGCCTCTAAAATGCGTAAGGCGCAGGATCGGATGCGCGCGGCGCGTCCCTATGGCGAAAAAATTCGGCGCGTGGCGGCCAACCTCTCCCATGCCCTGACCGATTACCGGCATCCGTTTCTCTCGCATCGTCCGCTCAACAAGAAGGTCGGCCTGATTCTGGTCACGTCCGATAAGGGCTTGTGTGGCGGTCTGAACAGCAACCTGTTCCGGCAGGTGATTGCGCGGATGAAGGAATGGGACAAGGCGGGGCTGAAAATGGCCGTCACCTGTATCGGCAACAAGGGGTTTGGCTTCATGCAGCGCGCGGGGGTCAATATCGTCTCCCATCTGGAAGGGCTGGGCGATACGCCCCGTCTGGAGCGGCTGATTGGACCGATCAAGATTCTGCTGGATCAATTCGTCTCCGGCGAAGTGGACGCGGTCTATATTGCCAATACCCGCTTCATCAATACGATGAGGCAGGAGCCGGTCGTGGAACAGTTGTTGCCGCTTGCCGGCGAAGCAGTGGGTTCCGGCAAGTCTGCCTGGGACTACCTCTACGAGCCGGAAGCAAAGAATGTCATTGATGACCTTCTGGTGCGTTATGTTGAAGCGTTGATTTATCAGTCCGTTGCGGAGAACATGGCTTCCGAGCAATCGGCGCGGATGGTTGCGATGAAATCGGCTTCGGATAACGCCAGGAAAGTCATTGGCGACCTGAAACTGGTTTACAACAAGGCGCGTCAGGCGGCAATCACCAAGGAGCTGTCCGAGATTGTTGGCGGCGCGGCAGCGGTTTGAGATTTTTGATGAAACTGGGGATTTAAACATGAGTCAAGGTTCTATCGTGCAATGTATCGGCGCCGTGGTGGACATTCAGTTCCCGCGTGACGCGATGCCCAAGGTTTTCGACGCTCTGGTGCTGGATGACGTATCCGGCGACATGGAGCGCGTTGAAAAAGGTCTGACCTTCGAGGTCCAGCAGCAATTGGGGGATGGCATCGTCCGCACCATTGCGCTGGGTTCTTCGGATGGCTTGAAGCGCGGAATGAGTGTCTCCAACACCAAAGCGCCCATTTCCGTGCCGGTTGGTCACGGCACTTTGGGGCGCATCATGGATGTGTTGGGGCGTCCCATTGACGAAATCGGCCCGATTAAAAGCGACGAAAAGCGTTCCATTCACGCGGCTGCGCCCAAGTTTGACGAGCTTTCGCCTTCGGTTGAGTTGCTGGAAACCGGCATCAAGGTGATTGACCTGATCTGTCCGTTTGCCAAGGGCGGCAAGGTCGGCCTTTTCGGCGGCGCGGGCGTGGGCAAGACCGTCAATATGATGGAGCTTATCAACAACATCGCCAAGCAGCACTCTGGTCTATCCGTGTTTGCGGGGGTGGGGGAGCGTACCCGGGAAGGGAACGACTTTTACCACGAGATGAAGGAATCGAACGTGCTGGATAAGGTATCCATGGTGTTCGGGCAGATGAACGAGCCGCCGGGCAACCGGCTGCGCGTGGCGCTGACCGGACTCACGATGGCCGAACGGTTCCGCGACGAGGGTCGGGACATCCTGTTCTTTGTCGACAACATCTACCGCTACACCTTGGCAGGCGTGGAAGTTTCCGCCCTCTTGGGGCGGATGCCTTCTGCGGTGGGCTATCAGCCGACGCTGGCGGAAGAAATGGGTAAGTTGCAGGAGCGGATTACTTCCACCAAGGTAGGCTCGATTACTTCCATTCAGGCGGTGTATGTGCCGGCGGATGACCTGACCGACCCCTCGCCTGCCACGACCTTCCTGCACCTGGATTCCACCGTGGTGCTTTCGCGCGATATTGCCTCGCTGGGGATTTATCCGGCGGTTGATCCGCTTGATTCCACTTCCCGCCAGCTTGATCCGCTGGTAGTAGGCGACGAACACTATCGGGTGGCGCGGGCGGTGCAGATGACCCTGCAACGCTACAAGGAGTTGCGTGACATCATTGCCATTCTCGGCATGGACGAACTCTCTCCAGATGACAAACTGGCTGTGGCGCGCGCGCGGAAGATTCAGCGTTTTCTGTCGCAGCCGTTCCATGTGGCCGAAGTCTTTACTGGCTCTCCCGGCAAGTACGTGCCGTTGAAGGAGACCATTGATGGCTTCAAGGGCATTGTGGAAGGCGACTACGACCATCTGCCCGAACAGGCTTTTTACATGGTTGGCTCCATTGGAGAGGCCGTTGAAAAAGCCAAGGAAATGCAATAAACGCAGGCGCAAGTGAGGAAACTGAAATGGCCATGACGATCCGTGTAGACATAGTGAGCGCCGAGGAAGAACTCTTCTCCGGCCTTGTGGAGTTTGCGGTTTTTCCGGGTGAATCGGGGGAGTTGGGGGTGATGCCCCGGCATACGCCCCTGCTCACCCGGGTCAAGGCGGGCACGGTGCGCCTCAAGATGCCGGATGAAAACCGCTTCGAGATGATTTATGTTTCGGGCGGGATGCTGGAAGTGCAGCCGCATCTGATTACCGTTCTGGCGGATACGGCGATTCGCGCGGCGGATCTGGACGAGGCCAAGGCGCTGGAAGCCAAACGTCACGCGGAAGAGACCCTTGCCAAACGCGCGGGCAATTTGGATTTGGCGGCTGCCGAAGCCGAACTGGTGCAGTCCATCGGGCAATTGCAGGCGATCAAGAAGCTGAAAGATACCGCCGCGCGCCACTAGGGTGATAAACCGGATTTGTTTTTGGACGATATTCCAATGGCTTCAAAAAATCAAATGAAATCAAAGACTTACCCCCCCCCCGCATTCTAGTGGCATATCAGCGGGCGCTGAACTTCCGTCATCTCTGCCGAAATCTGGCGAGTCTCACTTCAGAAATTGCGAAATTTGTTCGGGAGAATCTTTCCGGGAAATATGGGAGAAGGACGGCGAATCATATCAACGTTGTTTGTCTTGTGGATTGGTTCGCATTTTTCCCCAACCGTCCGAGGAGCGGTTGAACACAATATATCAGGATTCTTTCAGCCAACTTTGGGGCGAAGTCGAAAAGATTTACCGTCCATTAAAGAAACGGTTGAATAGCGCCATTTTGAAGTCTCTGGCAAAATGGGCGAATGGGGAGAGGGGAGGTAATCTATTGGATATCGGCGCGGCTACTGGCTTGCTGATGGAAACGGGCGCAGAGATGGGATATCGTGTTTATGGTGTGGAGGGGGGACAAATGGGAGCGGAGGAGATTCGGAGCAAATTCGGGGAAGACCGATTGTTTTATGGCTGGCTGGAACAGATTGATTTTGCATCTCTGCGGAAAATCAATTATTTTGATGCCGTTACAATGGTTGACGTTCTGGAACACTGCGCCGATCCGAATGTTACGCTGCCCATTGCTAACCGTATCCTGAAGGAAGGCGGGCATATCGCATGTTACATTCCAACAACTTCATCATTTGCCGCAAAACTTTTGGGAAAATCATGGGACTTTTATTGCACAATGCACCTGTTTTCTTTTTCCAACAACAATTTACGGACATTATTTTCCCGGCATGGGTTTGAAATTTTGACAATACGCCCCTGTCCCCGGTACTTGACGATTGAATATGCGCGTGCTGTTGCCAAACATGTACTGCAAGGTGGGGTCGGCGAAAAAATGCTGCCGTTACTTCGTTGCGTTCCGGCGTTTTTAGCCCGCTTGGTTGTTCCTCTCTATTGCGGTCAAGTGTTGTTAATTGCGCGTAAAAAGCGTGAGTGCGGCACCTGACCAATATCCCAGTTTTCCAGTGCCCATTCCCATAGGGTCTGGATGCTGGCGCGGGCAAGGGTTAGTGGTGGATTTTGTCCCAGAAAGGTAAGGGCGGCGGTCAGATTGGCTGCCGCGCGGCTGTTTTCCAGCGGCGCGGCGCGGGTTTGCTTGGAGAGTTTTTCGCCCGTCTGGTTGGTGGCAACCGGCAGATGGGCGTAAAACGGCGTGGGGCAGGCAAGCGCCGTTGGCAGGTAAATCTGACGCGCCGTGGAATCTATCAGATCAGCGCCGCGCGCGATATGGGTTATGCCCTGCCAGGCATCATCCACCACCACGGTGAGTTGATAGGTAAAAAGTCCTTCGTCGCGCCAGAGGATGAAATCGCCGACTTCCTTGCCAAGATTTTGAATCATCTCGCCCTGAATGGCATCGGTAAAGCGAATTTCTGAAGGCTCCTCTATCCGCATTCGCCAGACATGCCCCGCGCTACCCGGCGGCAGTCCTGCGCGACAAAAACCGGGATAGACCAGGCCGCCATCAATGGCGCGGGGGGGATGATGCGCGGCGATTTTTTTGCGCGAGCAGGCGCAAGGGTAGAGCCTTCCGGCTTCTTTCAGGGATGCAAGCGCGGCGTGATAGGCATCCAGCCGCTTGCTTTGCCGGAGAATTTCCGCATCCCAAACGAATCCGTGCGCTTCCAGAGCGCGGAGAATGGCGGCTTCCGCGCCGGGGCGGTTGCGGGGAAAATCCGCGTCTTCCATGCGGACGAACCAGAGACCCTGCTGCACGCGGGCTTCAAGGCAAGAGGCCAAAGCGGCAATGAGCGAGCCGAAATGCAGCGGCCCGCTGGGAGTGGGGGCGAAGCGCCCACGATAACGCGCGGCTTCGCCGGATACTGCCATAATGTCAGCGATTGACCATGCTGCGTTTCAGGGTTGGGCGTTGCCCGACCTTGATCTTGACTTCTTCCGTATTGTTGCCGCGCCGCAGACTGAAAAGGGTTTCCTCGCCCGGTTTGATTCTGGCAATGGCATCGAGCATCTGTTGGGTATCCTGAATGGCCTTGCCATTGACGGCCAGCAGAATGTCGCCGGGGCGCACTCCTGCCGCTTCGGCGGGGCCGTTACGCACCACGCCGGCAATCAGCGCGCCCTCGGTGTTGGAAAGGCCGAAGGATTCCGCCAGTTCCGGGGTGAGTTCCTGCGCTTCGACGCCAATCCAGCCCCGGATGACCTGTCCCTTTTCGATAATCTCTTCCATGATGGCTCTGGCGGAAGAAACCGGAATGGCAAAGCCGATGCCAAGCGACCCGCCGGTGCGCGAATAGATGGCGGTGTTGATGCCGATCAGGTTGCCGTTGACATCCACCAGCGCCCCGCCGGAGTTGCCGGGATTGATGGCGGCATCGGTCTGGATGAAGTTCTCGAAGGTGTTGATGCCCAGGTGAGTGCGCCCCAAGGCGGAGACAATGCCCATCGTCACGGTCTGCCCTACGCCGAAGGGATTGCCGATAGCCAGCGCCAGGTCGCCAACATCCACGGATTCCATGTGCCCGAAGGTGATGGCGGGCAAGTCGCTGGCGCTGACTTGCAGGACGGCGAGATCGGTTTC
>JAISSL010000206.1 GCA_031273145.1 Zoogloeaceae bacterium
GAAAAATCCTGCTGATAGGCCGCAATGACCGTTTTGTCGAGCGCGGTTCTGCGGGACAGACGCGGCCGACAATCCCGGAAATTATCGCGGACGTGCCCGAAGAAGACCGGGACGCGGTAAAAATCCTGCTTGACCACCAGCCTTTCAATCTGGGCGCGGCGGAAGAAGCCGGAGTATTCTTGCAGCTCTCCGGGCATACCCACAACGGCCAGCTTCTCCCTTTCAATCTGGTCGTGGTGATGCTGTTCGAGAATTCGCACGGCTATTCCAGACGCGGCCAGACGCATTACTGGGTGAGTTCCGGCGTTGGAAGCTGGGGGGCGCGCATTCGCACCACAGGCCGCCCGGAAATCGTGCTGATTGACCTGGTTCCAGAAGGTTAGCGCGGTTTCGATTCAGTCGAGCGCGTTTTTGCGCGGGGTTCCTTGTCATCTGCAATACTTTTACATGATTGCTCTTACGGCAAGCACAGGCGGGCGGCTTCAAGGCCGCTTCGGACTGCGCCTTCCAGGGTTGCGGGATAGTCCGCCCAACAGTAGTCGCCCGCAAGAAACAACCCCGGCCAGGGCGTTTGTTGCGGGCAACGGGTAAGACCAGGCAGGGCGGCAAAGGTGGCGCGTTTTTCAAGCAAAAAGGTATAGGGCGGGCATTCATGCGCCCCGGTGATTGTCCCGATTTCCTGATGCAGTTGGTCGGCAATTGCTTCGCGGCTTAATGGTTCCCAGTCGCCCGATCCTGAGAGTACCGCCGCGATAAGGCCATTGCCCCGGTCTATCAGCCATTGTCCCAGTCCGCCCGTCAGCGCCATGAGCGGGAAAGGGAGCGCCGTGGCTTCTGGATAATGAAAATAGACGGTCGCAATCGGCGAAAAGGCAGCAGGCGGGGCGGGGAAGGTTGCGGCATCCATCGTCGTTCCGGGCAACTCTTCCAGCAAAGCGGGCAGATGTTGCGGCGCGACGGCGAGAATGACGCGGCTAAAATTTTCCCGCCCCGCCGGACTCTCAATCTCCCATCCGTCTGCAATGGGACGCAAGCGCCGAACCCGGCAGCCGGTGCGGATGGAGACGCCGTGGCGGGTAAGCCAGCGGGCGGCGGGATTGGGCAGTAATTCGGAGAGATTGACCGTGGGCAGGAGCAGGTCGCTACTGCCTTTTTCCCCACTTCCCAGAGTATCCCGCAGCACATAGGCAAACAGGCGGGCAGAGGCTTTTTGCGCGGGCGTATTGAGCGCGGCAAGGCAAAGCGGTTCCCAAAAGCGATGGCAAAATTGAGCGGACTGACCGGAATCGGCAAGCCAAAGACTGACCGTACCATCCGGCTCAACCCGGAATTCCTGCCTTTTCAATCGCCTTATCCAGTGGGCGGCCTGCCATTTATCCTTCAGGGAAATGCCGCGCGCAACGCTCAATCCCCAGGCTAAACGCAGGGTCTCCACCCCTGGAAAACCCGCAAGATTGGGCAGGGCAAGGCGCATCCCGGTGTTATTGAGAAAAGTAAAGGGCAGGCGGCGCATGAGCGTTTCAGGACAAAGGCCGATGCGACACATCAGGGCAAAAGTCTCGCGGTAAGCGCCGCTCAAGATGTGCTGCCCGTTGTCGAGTTCCGCCTTGCCATCAATGCGCTTGGCGCGTCCGCCAAGCGAAGGCGCGGCTTCGATCAGCGCGACTTTTTCCCCCGCCCCGGTCAGTTCGACGGCAGCCGCAATGCCTGCCCAACCCCCCCCGATGACGGCAATGCTTCTCTCCAGCATCCTAGCCTTTCACGTCGGCTTCGGTTTCATTGTGCGCTTGCAGGACAGGCAGGTAAGGCGGCAGATGGTACTGCATGATGTCGTAAAACAGGCGGATGTTTTCCACCATGATGACCGCCTCGCCGCCGCGCGCCCGCCCGGATTTCAAGCGGCTGTAGTATTCGGGACGGGCAAGCAGGGGGAGTACCTTTTTCATCTCGAACCAGGAATCGCCATCCACTCCCAGGCGTCCCGCAAGGCTACGCGCGGCATTGAAGTGACCGGGGCCGATATTGTAGGCGGCGAGCGCCTGCCAGGTTCGGTCGGGTTCCGGGGTATCGGCGGGGATGTAGCTTTTCAGAAGGCTTAAGTAACGCGCCCCGGCGGGAATGCTCTGATTGGGATCCAAGCGGTTGGAAACGCCCATCCGGTCGGCGGTAGCCCCGGTCAGCATCATGATGCCCCGCACGCCTGTATAACTGGTGTTGAACGGGTCCCAGTGCGATTCCTGATAGGAAAGAGCCGCCAGCAACCGCCAGTCAATAGAAGTTTCCAGTTGCGCCTGTTCAAAGAGCGCCTGATAGTGGGGCAGCCGGGTTTCCATGCGGGAGAGAAAAATCGTGATGTCTCTGGGTTTCAAGCGTTGCAGATGTCCGAAATAACGGTCGCGCAATATGGCCAGTTGTTGTCCCGCCTTGAATCTTTCCAGAAAAAGCTGGGCATGAGCATAGAGTTCCGGGTTGCCTTCGGGCGGGAAAATCCAGACGAGCGGGCTGGGATCGCCAATTTCCAGTCCGCTATCCAGCATTGGGTAGTAGTTGAGGGCGATGGAGAGTTCCGTATCATCCACCAGGGCAATTTCCACTTCCTGACGCGCGACGGCGCTCAAGAGTTCAAGGGCGGAATCGGAGGGGAAGGCAACGACCTTCATGCCGGGATATTGCTGTTCCTTCAACTGGCGCAGGAGGCGAAGCTGGCGGCTGCCCCGGACGGCATGTACCGTCTGTCCGGTCAGTTGTTCCAGTTCCCTGATCGGCATGGAGGCTTCATGGCGGATCAGAACATTCCGTGTTTCCAGCAGGGGCGCGCTTGCGGGAAAATGAGTATCGTTGGGAACGGGGAACAGCCAGCCAGCCGCCATGTGGCCTTCATGTTTTGCGAGACGTTGGCGGATTTCATGGCGGGGTACGACCACAAAACGGGCGGAAACGCCGAGCGCCCTGGCGAACATGAGCAGAACTTCATGCTCGAAGCTGGAAGGGCTATCGGTATCAGCGACTCTGCTGTTTTCCGTTTCCGTATCTATGAGGCCGGCGTGGGTGAGGATGACGAGTTCCTGCCCCTCCTTGGGGAAACCCAATGGCTCGCCGCAGGCACTCAGAAACAGGGCGAGCAGGACGGTACACAGGATGCGAGACCAATGTGCAGAGAGGCTCGCAATGTGCGGAGAACGTGCTATCATCCGCCGCTCGCGGAGAGGTACCGAAGCGGTCATAACGGCGCCGACTCGAAATCGGATGGTCGTGGAAACACGGCACGGGGGTTCGAATCCCCCCCTCTCCGCCAAAAATCCAGTATTGATGCGGGTTACATGGTATTTCATAATTATCTCCTCTCGCGTTCCTGCTGTTTTTATGGCCTGCGAACGCTGCCGACGCTTGCTTCATGCGCGGCGCGTTTTTATCCGAGGACGCGAACTAAATTCATGGGAAAGCATACCGCAATGGGGAAAATCCGCAAAC
>JAISSL010000255.1 GCA_031273145.1 Zoogloeaceae bacterium
ATAAGACCTTCCAGCAGACCTTGCAGGTCAATGCCGGCGCCTACGCCTAAGGAAGTTATGGTTGCCATGATGTTTCTCCTTGTTTCGTCTGGATGGAATGAATGAATGATTCAGCAGAAATCATGCCTGTTGCCGAACCAGCAAACCTTGCAACTGTTCCAGCGAACGCGCAAGTTTGATGGCTTCTTCGGAAGGAATCTGCTTGATGACTTCCTTGGTTTCGTTGTCAATGACCTTGACGACAAGGCGTCCGCTTTCCTTGTCCATCGAGAAATTGATCGAGCTGTTGTAGGGCAGGATGAACTCGTTCAAGTCTTCGACGCTTTGTTTCACATCTTCGAGTTCCTTTTGCGCGGCCTGTTTTTCCTCTTCCGCGCTCAAAGGGCGCTTGAAGGCGGATTCTTGCGTGGCATCCGGCTGCGCGTTTGCCTGCGAGGCGGCCTGTCCGCGCCGAGCCTGGTTGCCCATGGTCTCTTGCGCTTCCACGCCCGGCTGGCGTTGCCAGTTGGTTGCGCTGTCTTCTTCCTTGGCGACGACTGGCGTATTGACGGGCGGCGCGTTGGTTCCGCCATCGGTTGCGCCCTTGCTGACGCCCGCGTTATTGGCCAGAGTTTCCCGGCTGACTGGCGCGACAGGCGCCCGCCCTTGCTGCGGGGTTTGCGGATTGGGCGCAACGGGAGTTGCGCCGCCAATGCTATTAATATCCATGATGCTACTCCTTCGGTTCTTGGGGCAAGGCGTAAGCCTGAAGCTCCAGATTGCTATTTAACTTGCCATCCGCAGGACAAATAATCCTGTTCTCATGCAGAGGGTTGTCCTGAACAAAACCCAAATTTCGCTCAGGACAACCGGCTGTTGGATGATCCGAAAGACGCGGCGGGATTTCCGCTGCGCCTTTCGGGATGAGACATCCTTATGCCTTGTGCGCCATCATCGCAAGAGCGAGAGGACGTTCTGCGGCAGGGCGTTGGCCTGTGCCAGCATCGCAACACCTGCTTGTTGCAGGATTTGCGCGCGGGCAAGGTTGGCCGTTTCCGCGCCGTAGTCGGCGTCCATAAGCCGGCTTCTGGCGGCGGTAGCATTTTCCCGCGCGGCGGAAAGCTGGGTGATAACGCCTTCAAAGCGGTTCTGGATAGCGCCCAGGGAAGCGCGGTTTTTGTTGATGTAGTCAATCTGACTATCAAGCGCAGACATTGCGGAAAGCGCAGCAGCCCCGGTACTCCCCGAAATAGCCTGCCCACCGAAGGAAATCTGCGAGATGTTGATCTTGATCTGCGATTCGCCAGTGGTCGTCGCGCCGATCTGGAAGTCCACGCCGGTAGAGAAGCTGCCATCCAGGAGCTTGATCCCATTGAACTGGGTGGCGCTGACCGCCCGATTGACTTCAGAAGTCAGTTGCTGGAATTCAGTATCCAGCGCGGCGCGGTTATCCGAATCCCACTGCCCGGAAGCCGCCTGCACCGCCAGTTCACGCATCCGTTGCAAGTGCTGACCGATGACGTTCATCCCCGCTTCAGCCGTCTGCGCGAGAGAAAGACCATCGTTGGCGTTCCGAATCGCAACCGTCATGCCGCGCGACTGGGCGTTCATCTTTTCCGCCACCGCAAGACCGGCAGCGTCGTCCTTGGAGCTGTTGATCCGCAGACCGGAAGACAGACGTTGCAACGAGGTAAACAAGGAGCTTTGGGACGTATCCAGGTTCCGCTGCGAGTTCAGCGACTGGATGTTGGTGTTGATAATTTGAGGCATTTTGATTCTCCTTCATTGAAAAAAAGTTGCTACGACTTCAAATCGTCAGGCTTTGAATGAAAAGCCATTTTTGCCTGCCTGTACCCATTTACGGCAAGATTTGAAAATCCTTAAGCCATATTTTGTAACAAAACCCGATTTTGCCCACTCAAACTGCGCCAAAGGGTCTTGCGAGCCTTGCAGACGGAGTCTTGCGGACAGCAAATTGAAAAACCCTTGCCTGGGCGCAGACATGTTTGCGGACGCAATTGTATTGCAAACAACATTGTTTTGTTAAAAAAAATTGTTGCCAGCAAGACCCGCAGTCTGCAAGACTTCCCGGCATGTGGAGCGTCATGTATTGACGAAATAAATACGACAGGCTACCATTCGCTCATGAACCTCTGCCTTGAACATCATGGAAAGCAAACGCTTCAACCGTCAAATCATCCTCACCCACCACGCGAAGGAACAGATGGCAGCGCGAAATATCTCTTACGCAGAATTGATGGAAACCATCGAAGAGGGAGACGCTGACTACAAAAACGCGACCAACCTCTGGCTTTCCCGGTTCTTTCCTGCCCGGCACGACAACCTGATTTGCGCGGCGGTCGTACTGGAAAACGCTCTGGTCGTGAAAACGGTCATGCACCACTTTGAAAGGAATCCGCCATGAACGCAAAATACTGGCCGGAAGATGACATTCTGCAAATAAGGCTCTCCGACAAGCCCATCACCCGCGAAATTGGACAGGACTGGAACACCTATCTCAGCTTTGCGGAAGATGGCAGTTTGGTAGAAATCGTCATTCTCGACGCGAAAGCGCACGGCCTGCTGCCGGTTACGGACAGTTGCCACACGCCATGCGAAGCGCGCGAACACTATGCCTGACCCCATTAAAAACAAACGGTCGAAAGACCGCCCCATGACCATCGTTACAGTGCGAATGCCCGTTGACATGATTGAATCCATGAAGCGCATCGCGCCGCTGCGTGGATTCTCCGGCTATCAGCCCTTACTCAAGCACTACGTCAGCGAAGGGCTGCGAAAGGACGAAGCGGAGTTCATTTTCAGCGCGTCCGGGCGACTGATTGACGCGCTGAAAAAACAGGGTATCTCGGAAAAGGCACTCGAAGAAGCCGCAAAAGAGGCGGGAATCTCTGCCTGAACCCGCTTCCTGCCCTCACGCAAGCAAAGAACAATGTTTTTAATCCGCCGTCTGCAAGACTTCCCGGTTGATGGCATCTCTGGTCTGCTGGGCGGCATTGAAGGCGGCAGTGGCGTAGTTCTCGCCCTCTCCGGCATATAAAATGGCGCGGGAAGAATTCAGGATCAGGCCGCGTCCATCGGCGGTCTTGCCCGCCTTGACCGTCGCGGCGATGTCGCCGCCCTGCGCGCCGATGCCGGGAACAAGAAGCGGCATGTCGCCCACCAGGGCGCGAACGCGGGCGATTTCTACGGGAAAGGTTGCGCCCACCACCAGAGCGCATTGTCCGGTTTGGTTCCACGTTCCCGCCGCAAGTCGCGCAACCCGCTCGAAGAGTTTTTCCCCATCCCGGCTTTCCATGAATTGCAGGTCGCTACCGCCGGGGTTGGAAGTGCGGCAGAGCAGGATGACGCCCTTTTCCGGGTAATCGAAATAGGGCGCAATGGAATCCAGCCCCATGTAAGGATTGAGCGTGACCGCATCGGCCTGATAGCGCATAAAGGCTTCCCGCGCGTATTGTTGGGCGGTTGCGCCGATGTCGCCGCGCTTGGCATCCAGAATGACCGGAATGTCGGGATGCTGCGCGTGAATGTGCGCGATCAGGCGTTCCAGCGTTTCTTCCGCGCGGTGCGCCGCAAAATAGGCAATCTGGGGCTTGAAGGCACAGACCAACGGCGCGGTTGCGTCAATGATGGCGGCGCAGAATTGAAACAACGCATCCGGCTGTTCGCGCAGATGCGCGGGCAAGCGGGCCGGGTCGGGGTCAAGCCCCACGCAGAGCAGGGAATCGTTCTTGTCCCAGGCGGCGGAGAGCATTTCGGTAAAACTTTCCATAATGCGCATGTCAGGCTTTCGGCATAAAGGGTTGAAAATCGGCGGGAAGCAGGCAATTTTGCAGGCTGCGCTGGGTGAAAAGATAGCGTCCATCGCAAATAAAGCCCAGTTCGTTCCAGTTGACCGCATGGTTCAGCAGGCGGGTTGCCTCTTTCAGCGCGGCCTGGGAGAGTGTCGCATTTTTCGGGAAGAGTGCCAGAATGGAACCATCGAAATGAAGGCTCGGATGCAGAAAAAAAGGTTCCGGGTTGCGCGTTCTGCCATTCACATAAATCCGGGGACGGTCATTGATCGGGTACAGCCTGCCCCACTGCCACCAGTTGGATTCGTCGAACGGGCGCACTCGCCGCGCCAACAGGCGGGGCTTGTGCGCTTCCAGATGCGGGTGTCGAATCCCGAAAATCATCCGACGGGTCTTTTGGGTCTGCGCGGTGTGGGAACAGACGAATTCCAGATTGCCCTCCGGGTGCTCAAACAAATCATCCGCGCCCGACACCCCGCCCACCCTGACCCTAAAAATATCGGAGAGCGGCAGGACATAATCCTGCCGCAAAAACATCAGTTGTCCGGCGGATTCAAAAAAGGTGCGCCCGTCGCGCATCCGCCGGTCGAGCCGGTTTTTTTCAAAGCGGAAGATGGCGCAGTTGGGCGTGTGGTCGGCAAAAATCCGGGCGTCTCCCGTCTCGAAAAAATCGGTGATGCTGCCTTCCCGGTACAGCCAGGCATTCAGCTTTTTGGCCGCCGTGAGCTTGGCGAGTTCGCGCGGGACGATGAAAATCAGCTCGCCGCCGGGGTTTAAGTGGCGGATACATTTTTCGATGAAAAACAAAAACAGGTTGCTGCGTTTATCGAACCGGGAAAAATCAAGCAGGGCGCGAGTAGCGGCGGGGATGTCCTGATGGCGCACATAGGGCGGATTGCCGATGATGGTGTCAAACCGTTCGGAAGTCGGATAGGCGAAAAAATCCATGACCCGGCTGCCTGCTGGCGCAATGTCGGGGTCTAGCTCGATGCCCACGCATGAGCCGCCTTCTTCTTGGAGCGGAATCAAAAACGCGCCGTTGCCCACCGAAGGTTCTAGCGTCCGCCCCGCATTTTGGCGCAGCTTCAGCATGAAATCCACGATTTCAGGCGGAGTAAAAACCTGTCCCAAACCGGTGACATTTCGGGTCGACATGAGCGTGTGGCGGGTAGGCAGAATAAATAAAAAGCCGGGATGACGCGGCATCCCGGCAGGTTCCATAAAGATGCGCGTTCAGTCGTTCTTGCTGGTACACATCAGGGTGGCTTCGCCGTCAATCACCACCTTGCCGCCGATCGTGCAGACGGTCTCCATGATGACGCGCTTCTTTTCAAGGATGACTTCCTTGACGGTCACGGTTGCCGTCACGGTATCGCCGGGATGTACCGGCGCCTTGAATTTCAGGGTTTGCCCCATGTAGATACAGCCGGGGCCGGGCAGACGATTGCCCAGCACGGCGGAAATCAGGGTGGAGGTCAGCATCCCGTGCGCGATGCGTCCGCCGAACATGGTGGTCTTGGCGTATTCCTCGTTGATGTGCACCGGGTTGTTGTCGGTGGAAACACCGGCAAAGAGCACGATGTCCGCATAGTTGATGGTTTTGGCGATGCTGGCAGTCATGCCGGGTTTCAGGTCTTCGATGTCGTAACCGTTTTGTGCATTCATGGTGAATCTCCTGTTGCAGTTGAAGGAGCTTGCCTGAATCTCCGCCATTCATGGCGGGTTCAAACAGGACAAAGCGTAACCGGGAGCCAAGGCTCCCAAAGGCTGTGTCGAGAAATCCCCTGTTGCAAGAAGGGGAGACTCAAAACCCATCCATTATATGCGATTGCCAAAACATGATGTAGGTCTTGCAGACAACAAGTTTTGCAGACGCAGGCTGCGCCTGGTCAATTTTAAAAGCATTGCCGTCTGCAAGACCCGTCCGCAAGCCCCATCTGCAAAACCCGCAAATTTTTTGTTGGTCATATTGGTTTTATGCGATAATTTATGCGTTACGTTTTGCGGCAGCGCGAATTTTTCGCGCGGTTACAGCAGATTGATGTTTGGGGTGAAGGTTTTTCGTTCATCCGGCATCTTTTTAAGTAGGAATTGAAAACTCCATGAAAAAAGCCTTTGTAATCAAAGAGTTGCCAATCATCGCATTCTGGCATCATACCTCTGCCTTTCTGAATGGCAGGGTTTTGGTCGTCTCCTTCCCCTTGCTTCAATCTACTGCCTTGCCGCCTGTCGGTAGGGCATTCTGTTGGGGCGCATTCACACAGCCCCGCAAGATTGCATCCTGTTCAATAGGGTTAGCTGTTCAATCCATCTCTCCCAAACCACCACTCCGAGGAACCAATCATGCTTAACAATGTCAAGGTCAGCAGCAGACTTTTCTTTCTCACTATCCTTGCCTCCATAATTACCACTGTCGTCGCGGCATCCGGCATTATCGGGGTGAAAAAGTTGTCAGACGAAATGGATGTGATGTACAACACTCATATCGTGGCGCTTGGCAGTCTCGACATCATTGATGCCAACATCAACGCGCTGGTTGGCGATATTTTCCGCGCCTTCCAGCACGACCCTGCCGGCCCTACTGCCACAATCCATGCAAGCCACCAGACTGAGGAACATCTGAAACTGGCCGAGGAACGGATCAAGGAAATAGACAAGGCGTGGGGCGACTTTATTGCGACCGATCCGCAAGATGAAGAAGCCAAACAGGCTGCCCAGTTCACCGAAAATTACAACCAGTTTATCTCTGAATTCGTCCGCCCCACCATCGTCTCTCTGCGCGCAAACGATTTTTCCCCGACGGGCGTGGTCGCGCCATTCATTCGGGGATACCGCCAGAATGGCCTTGCCCTGGAAAAAATCACCAACGCCCTGGTCGAAATTCATGACAATAGCGCCAAAGACAAATTCGAAGAAGCCGTAAAAACCTATAGTCTGGCGCTTACGTACACCCTGATTGCTTTCACCTGTGGTCTGATCCTCAGCATTTTCGTTGCCTGGCGGATTATCCACTCTATCGTTGCGCCGCTCACGGACTTGCAGAGCACCATAGGCAAGGTCGAACATAGCGGCGATTTTACCCGGCGCGTGCATGTTTCCGGCAACGACGAGGTGGGGCAAACCGCAGGCTCGTTCAACCAGTTGATGCAGACTCTGCAAGGGTCATTGCAGACCATCACGAATCAGATTGATGAAACCAGACAGGGTACCGAGACGCTGAATACGGCGGCGCAACAGGTTGCGACGAGTTCGGCGAGCCAGTCGAATTCCACTTCGGCAATGGCGGCTTCGGTAGAAGAAATGACCGTTTCCATCAATACCGTTTCCGCCAGCGCGGAAGACGCGCAAGGCATAGCGCAGGACGCGGGCGATACTTCGGAAGAAGGCGGCAAGATTATCGAGCGCACGGCGGCGGAAATGACCTCGATTGCCGAGGTGGTGGCAAAAGCGGCGGGGGTCGTGCAGGCGCTGGGCGAAGAATCGAAGCAGATTTCTTCGGTGGTGCAGGTCATCAAAGATGTAGCGGATCAGACGAATCTGCTGGCGCTGAATGCCGCTATCGAAGCGGCGCGGGCGGGGGAACAGGGACGCGGCTTTGCGGTGGTGGCGGACGAAGTGCGGAAGCTGGCGGAACGCACAACGGTATCCACTGGCGAAATCAGCACAATGGTCGGCAAGATACAGGCTGCCGCCCAGGAAGCAGTTGCGGAAATGAACAAGGTTGAGCAACAGGTCGAATCCGGGCAGGCGCTGGCGCAGGAAGCGGGGGCGCGGATCGTGTCCATCCGGGAGAAGGCGCACAAGGTGTCCGACGCCATCACGGATATTTCCAGCGCCCTGAAGGAACAAAGTCAGGCGAGCCAGGAAATTTCCAAGCATGTGGAGAGCATCGCCCAGATGACGGACGAGAACAACGCGGCGGCGGAAGAAACGGCCTCAGCGGCAGTTCGCCTTGAGCAACTGGCGGGTTCCGTGAAAAGCACCGTCCAGAAGTTCAAGGTGTAGGTCTTGCAGACGGCAATGTTTTTAAGAAACATTGTCGGCTCGCATGACATCACAGGCTGCCCAGGACGAAAAACCCCGCCATCCGGCGGGGTTTTTGTTGGGAGACTTCGCGGTCCGCAAGACCTTGCAGGACTGATGGTTTTCAATTGCTGCCCGCAAGCCCCATCTGCAAAACCCACAAAATTTTCTTTGGGCATGTGTTTTTGTGCAATAATAGATGCCTTTACGTTTGCGGCAACGCGAATTTTTCGCGCGGTTGCGGCGGGTTGATGTTTCGGGGGATGGTTTTTCGTTCATCCGGCATCTTTTTAGGCAGGAGTTGAGAATGTCATGAAAAAAGCCTTTGTTATCAAAGAGTTACCCCCCCCCCCCCCCCCCCCCCCCACCCTTCTTCCCTCGCCCCCCTCCCCTCCACCCCTCCCTCCGTTGCCCGCTTCCCTCTTCTCTCCCTCT
>JAISSL010000041.1 GCA_031273145.1 Zoogloeaceae bacterium
ATCCAGCAAAATTTCCCGGATAGACTCCGGGTCGTGACGCAGCTTGGCCATAATGGCGTGAAAGCCGAAAATCAAACGTGAACAAAAAAAACAAAAAGCCTATAAATTGTGAAAGTTTCAAATCAACGAGTCCGCACCTTGATCTTGTGTTGCTCAAGCGAAACCAGATCAGCGACATCAAGAATGCTGTTGTAATGAAGGTCTGCCCCCTCAGAGGCAAAGCAGCGGTCAATCAGCGCAATGATGAGCTTTGTCGTATAGCCCTCCTTTCCGTTCATTCTTATTTCGCTGTCGTATACTCCTTGGCGGAACATGAACAGAATATCCGGTGGTACATGCTCTTCGATCGTGATGGACTTTGCCTTGTCCACCTGCTCCGCCAGCTCGGGAGTAATTTTCAAACCGTTTCGCACTGCAAAATCGGCAAACTTGCGAGGCTCTTCCACCCGCTTATAGAAACCTACAAAACGACCGTATTCTCCGTGCACCAGCGGCTTCGCCACGCCAGGTGGCACGTTTTTCACGCCAATCAGTTCTGACCGATCGGCAAGCACTTGGCGCTGGTTCCAGCGAACAATGGCACGTATCCACGGAACCGGTTTTCGTTCAAATGCGAGGTCTATCCAGGGACTGAAAATCCGACAACCGCTGGAGGAGGTCTTCTGCACATCAAGTGGCAACACCGGAACAAGGTGCTCAGTCTCTTGCCTGCTGAGAGGCCAGTTCACAAATTGAAGCAAAGATCGCTCCCTGCTTTCGGCGCTATCTGTGCAGAGATTGTCCTCGGCCAGTCTGGTCGCAACATGCTCCGTAACCGCCTCCACGAAGTCGTGAAATTGTTCTCGGGAGCTGGGGCGTGATTCTCTGGAGCCGGAGGTTTCCTTGAAGCCAGAAAGCGTGGTTACAGCGTGCTGAACCGCAATATACTCCATAAACCCCCGGCTGGAGAGTAAGTGGTCGGGCAACGCAAAGCGTATGCCCTGAATCGGCACTGCGTCGACAGGGCACCGTGAAACGTCCCCGGCAACGCTTGTGTCGACCGCCATCACACAAGCCATCAAAAGCAAAAAGCGAAGCATTCGCAACCTCCATAAATGGATTTTAAATCATCCTTATTTAACCAGACAGCGGCAATGAGGGTTTATCAACCTGACGGAGCACAAAACTGCTGTGGACGCCGGTCACGCCCGGAATGCGGGTAATGCGATCCAGCAACAACGTGCGGTAGGCATCCATCCCGGAAACGATGGCCTTCAACTGGTAATCGGCTTCCTGCCCGGTAATCAGCAGGCATTCGATGATCTCAGGAATGGCGGCAATTTCCCGCTCGAAATTGGTAAACCGCTTCGGCGTATGCACGTCCATCGAGATATGCACCAGCGCCATCAGGCCCAGCCCCAGTTTTTGCGCGTCCAGACAGGCGCGATACCCCTGGATGATGCCGCTCTCTTCCAACGCGCGTACCCGCCGCAGGCAGGGAGAGGGCGAAAGTCCGACCTGTTCGGCCAAATCCTGATTGCTGATGCGGCCATCGGCTTGCAGGATTTCCAGAATATGACGGTCATAGCGATCCAGCATCGTATTTCTCCTTTTTCAATCGTGCCGCAATTTTATTCCAAAAATACAGGAAAGTGGGAAATTTTTATCGAAAAAACGGCAATTTATCCGCAAGAACGCAAGCAAATTTCCCGCTCTTTTCCGTATCATACCGGCATCGTTTCGACTTTATGGAGTATCTTTCATGCGCTCGCCCACCAGCAAATACCGTCCCTTCCCTTCCGTACCGCTTGCCAACCGCCACTGGCCGGACGCAAGGCTCGAAAAACCGCCCATCTGGATGAGCACCGACCTGCGCGATGGCAATCAGGCGCTTTTCGAGCCAATGAGCATCGAGAAAAAAATGCGGATGTTCAGAATGCTGTGCGCGATGGGCATTCGGGAAATCGAAATTGCCTTTCCTTCCGCATCGCAAACCGATTTCGATTTTACCCGCGCCCTGATTGAAGGCGGGCATATCCCGGAAGATGTCACCATCGTGGCGCTGACCCAGGCGCGCGCCCCCCTGATTGAGCGCACCTTTGCGGCATTGAAGGGCGCAAAATCCGCCATCGTGCATGTCTATACCGCGACTTCCCAGCCGTTCCGCGACATCGTGTTTGGCATGGGGCGAAATGAACTGATGGAAATGACCCTGACCGCCATTCGCCAAATCAAGGCGCTAACCGCCACCCTGCCGGAGACGAACCTCACGCTGGAATACAGCCCGGAGACTTTCACCGCGACCGAACTCCCCTTCGCGCTGGAGATTTGCGACGCCGTAAGCGAAACCTGGGAGGCGACAAGGGATAACAAAATCATCCTCAATCTGCCGGCTACGGTAGAAGTGGCAACGCCCAACATCTACGCGGATCAGATCGAATGGATGCACACCCATCTGGCGCGACGGGATGCCATCATCTTAAGCCTGCATACCCACAACGATCGGGGATGCGCCGTTGCCGCCGCCGAGCTTGGTCTGATGGCGGGCGGCGAGCGGATTGAAGGCTGTCTGTTCGGCAATGGCGAGCGTACCGGCAACGTCGACCTCGTCACGCTGGCGCTCAATCTCTATACCCAAGGCATTGCGCCGGGACTTGACTTCTACGACATCAACGCGATTGCGCGTACCTTTGAGCAATGCAGCGGCATTCCCATTCATCCGCGCCATCCTTACGTGGGCGATCTCGTCTTTACGGCCTTTTCCGGCTCGCATCAGGACGCCATCCGCAAAGGAATGCAGGCGCAAAAAGCCAATCCAGACGGTTTTTGGGAAGTCCCCTATCTGCCGCTCGACCCCTCCGACGTGGGCAGGAATTACGATTCCCTGATTCGCGTCAATAGTCAGTCCGGCAAGGGCGGCATTGCCTATCTGATGGAGACGGAATACGGCCTGGTCATGCCGCGTCGCTTGCAGGTGGAATTTTCCGGCATCGTCCAGAACGAAGCCGACCAGACCGGCGACGAAATTACCGCCGCTAAACTCTGGCAGCTTTTTTCCCGCGCCTATCTGGAAGCGGAAGGAGTGCTGCGCTATCAAGGCCATAGCCTTGATCCAGGCGGGCAAACCATCAGCCTGACGGTGGAAATGAAGGGCGAACCCAAAACCCTGTTTGGGCAGGGAAACGGCCCGATTGATGCCGCCATTCATGCCTTATCCACGCTGGGCATTGCGCCGCAGGTGGTCAGTTTTGAGGAACGATCGCTGCGGGAAAGCCGCGAAGGCGAGGCGCAGGCGGTTGCCTTCATGGAAATCCGCCTCTCCGGGCAGAAAAACGAGCGTTACGGCGTAGGTCTGGATGAGAACATCATTACCGCCTCCCTGAAGGCGCTGATTGGCGGGGTAAACCGCCTTGTCTCACAGACGGCAGACTGCGCCTGAAATCTTGCGGACGGCTTGTAGGGGACGCAGGTTGCGTCCCCTACAAGGTTTTTTAGAGTGCA
>JAISSL010000042.1 GCA_031273145.1 Zoogloeaceae bacterium
TTCTTCCACTTCGTTGGCAAAGAGGGAGAGGCGGTCACGCGCCGCCTCTGCCAGATTGCCGCAGAAATGCCGGAACCGATACAAAATCCCGCTTTTCCCGGACATGTTGGATACTCCCAGGGTTAGCGGCGGCTGATCAGAACGCCCACGGCAGCGCCGATGAGCGCCGCAATGCCGACGGCCTTCCAGGGTTGATCGTGGACGAAATCGTCGGTTGCGCGGGCGCAGGCTTTGGTCTTGTCGAGCAGGACAACTTCGATGTCCGCCATTTTGGCTTTTGCGTCCTTCAAGCGCGCTTCGAGCTTGGTGCGGAGGTTGGCCATCTTTTCGCCCGCGACATCGGCGGTGCTTTTCAGGATTTCCTCGGTATCGGCGACGAGCGCCTTCAGGTCGGAGACGAGCCGGTCTTTATTGCTGGCAAAGGCAGTTTGCGTCATGGTAAAACCTCTTTGGTAGAAAAGAAAAAGAAAAAACAACAGCATCAAGCATAACTTTTTGTGGACAGGAACGCAATTGATTAATTCGCTATGCGTATTCAAGCAGGAGCGGCGCGTGGTCGGAAAAGCGTTCGGCGGTATAAACGAAGCCGGCGCGGGCGCGGTTTGCAAGCCCCGGCGTTGCGATCTGGTAATCAATCCGCCAGCCGACGTTCTTTTCCCAGGCCGCCCCCCGGTTCGACCACCAGGTATAGGCAGATTCCCCCGCCTCCGGGTAGATCTGGCGATACACATCCACCCAGCCCAGTTCAGTGAGCATTCGGGAAAACCAGGCGCGTTCTTCCGGCAGAAAGCCGGAATTCTTCTGGTTGCCCTTCCAGTTCTTCAGGTCAATCTCCTGATGCGCGATGTTCCAGTCGCCGCACAGGATGATTTCCCGCGCTTCTTGCCGCAAGGCCGCCAGATGGTCGTAAAAATGGTCGAGAAAGCGGAATTTGGCGGCCTGCCGCTCATCCGATGCCGAGCCGGAAGGCACATACAGCGAAATGACCGAGTAATTTTCAAAATCGGCCTGAAGGTAGCGCCCTTCCGCGTCGAACTCCGGGTTGCCCGTGCCGGTGCGAACGGCAAGCGGTTTTTTCCTGCACCACAACCCCACGCCGCTGTAGCCCTTCTTTTCGGCATAAGCGTAGCTGGCTGTGTAACCATCGGGCTGGCGCATGGTCTCATCCAGGTCGGATGCCTGCGCCTTCAGTTCCTGCAAGGCGATGAAATCGGCGTTTTGCGCGGACAACCATTTTGCCGCGCCCTTGCGCCAGGCAGAGCGAATGCCGTTGAGATTCAGGGAAATAATGCGTAACATGGGAAAATTCAGTGGTTGATGGAAAACAGAATGACCTTACCTCAGGCACCTACGGATTTTCGATTGTCGTTCATCGAGTTTGCCATTGCGCGACAGGTGTTGCGTTTTGGCGAATTCGAGACCAAGGCAGGACGACGTTCGCCTTATTTTTTCAATGCGGGACTGTTCAACGATGGCATCTCGATGGCGCGACTGTGCGAATTTTACGCCGAAGCCGCGCTGGCGAGCGGACTTTCTTTCGACATGCTGTTCGGCAGCGCCTACAAGGGGATTCCTCTGGTGACTGGCGTGGCAATGGCCTTGGCCGCAAAGGGCATCAATTATCCCTTTGCGTACAATCGCAAGGAAGCCAAGGATCATGGCGAAGGTGGCATGGTTGTGGGCGCGCCGATCCAAGGCCGGGTGTTGATCGTGGATGACGTGATTTCCGCCGGAACTTCCGCCCGCGAATCGGTCGAACTGATTCGCAAGGCGGGCGGCGAACCGGCAGGAATGCTGATTGCGCTTGACCGCATGGAGCGCGGGCAGGGCGAACTCTCAGCCACAGAAGAGGTCGAACGGGAATTTTCCATTCCGGTCATTTCGGTTGCGACGCTTGACCATTTGATAAATTTCCTCGCTTTGCAGGATAATAATGACTTTTCTTCTAACTGGAAGGCCATTGCGGCTTACCGTGCGCGTTACGGAAGCCGGTAGAGTGGAGAGTTGATATGATTTCACGAAATTTTTCGCTGTCATTGTTGGTTACGGTTTTTGCGCTGTTGGCTTCCGGGAGCCTTTGGGCGCAATCGCCAAAACTGGAAGCCGGAAGGCAGACGGCTTGTTGCGCGAACAGTTCCGGGCAAAGGGTTTGCGGCGATATTGTGCCCCCGCAGTGCGCCGGGCGCGAGATCAAGGTTTATAACCGGCAGGGGATGCTGGTTCGCATCATTCCTGCCCGCATGACGGAGCAGGAAAAAGCTTCCGTGGATGCGGAGGAAAAGGCAAAGCTGGCGGCGGAGGCCGCCGTCCGGGAGAAACGCCACCAGGATCAGGCGCTGCTCGATACGTATACCAGTCTTGCCGAGATAGACCGGATGCAGAAACGCGCGGAAGAACTGGTGACGATCGAAATCAACAATATTCAGATCAAGATTGCCGCTTCCAAGAAAAAGAAGCAGGAACTGGATCAGCAGGTGACCGCTCATCCGGGGGATAACGTGCCGCCCGCGCTGGCCAAATCCATCCACGATGAAGAGATGAATCAAAAAACGCAGAACGAGCTGCTTGAAGCCAAAAACAAGGAACGGGAGCTGATTCGGCAGCGTTTTTCGCGTGACCGCGAGCGTTATAAGGAACTGACCTCCGGGGATGCGGGAAAACTCTGAGGGTTCCCGTTCGGATGCGCCCACAAAAAAATCCCCGCCACTTCTGGCGGGGATTTTGTTTGGGCAGCCCGGAATCAACAGGAGTAGTACATCTCGAATTCCACCGGGTGAGTGGTCATCCGAAACTTGGTGACTTCTTCCATCTTGAGGGCGATGTAGGCGTCAATCCAGTCGTTCGAGAAAACGCCGCCCCGGGTCAGGAAATCCCGATCCTTTTCCAGATATTCGAGCGCCTGTTCGAGACTGGAACAGACGGTCGGAATCTTGGCGTCTTCTTCCGGCGGCAGGTCGTAGAGATTCTTGTCGGCGGGATCGCCCGGATGAATCTTGTTCTGGATGCCATCCAGACCAGCCATCAGAAGGGCGGAGAAGCACAGATACGGATTGGCGATCGGATCGGGAAAACGGGTTTCGATCCGACGCGCCTTGCCTGAAGAAACGAAGGGCACGCGAATGGAAGCGGAACGGTTTTTCGCGGAATAGGCGAGTTTGACCGGCGCTTCAAACCCTGGCACCAGACGCTTGTAGGAGTTGGTACCGGGATTGGTGATGGCGTTCAAGGCGCGGGCGTGTTTGATGACGCCGCCGATGTAGTAGAGCGCGAGTTCCGAAAGTCCCGCATAGCCATTGCCGTCGAACAGGTTTTTGCCGCCTTTCCAGACGGACTGGTGGACGTGCATTCCAGAGCCGTTGTCGCCCACGATGGGTTTGGGCATGAAGGTGGCGGTCTTGCCGTACTGGTGCGCGACGTTGTGGATGACGTATTTCAGGATTTGCGTCCAGTCGGCGCGGCGCACCAGGGTGTTGAACTTGGTGCCGATTTCGTTCTGGCCGGCGGTCGCAACCTCGTGGTGATGGACTTCCACCTCGACGCCGCATTCTTCCAGAGCGAGACAGATGGCGGCGCGGATGTCGTTGAAGGAATCAACCGGCGGCACGGGAAAGTAACCGCCCTTGACGCCGGGACGATGCCCGATGTTGCCGCCTTCGAGTTTTTCGCCGGAAGTCCAGGCGGCCTCGTCGGAGGTAATCTGCACGTAGGAGCCGGACATATCGGCGCGCCATTCGACGGAATCGAAAATGAAGAATTCGGGTTCCGGGCCGAAGAAGGCGGCATCCCCCACGCCGGAGGATTTCAGATAGGCTTCGGCGCGTTTGGCGATGGAGCGCGGATCGCGGTCGTAGCCCTTGCCGTCGGTCGGGTCGGTCACGTCGCAGGTCAGCACCAGCGTGGTTTCCTCAAAGAAAGGGTCAATGAAGGCGGTGGCGGGGTCCGGCATCAGTAGCATGTCGGAGGCTTGAATGCCTTTCCAGCCTGCGATGGAAGAGCCGTCGAATGCGTGGCCGGACTCGAACTTGCCCTCATCCACACAGCGGGCTGGCACGCCGACATGTTGCTCCTTGCCGCGCGTATCGGTAAAACGAAAGTCGACGAATTTGACCTCATTGTCTTTCATGAGCTTCAGAACATCCTGAACAGTAGTCATTGCAAAATTCCTCCCGGTAAAATGTGCGTTGTCCCGGCCTTGCGACCGGGGGTTGACTTGAGCGATGGTCAAATCCGCAGATGAAGCGAATGCGGCCTCAAGCAGAGTCATTATAAATATTTTTTTGCACTGCACAAATTTTATTTTGTATCAGACATCCAGCGAACGGCAATTGGCCTTGCAGGCGTGTCCTGCGGACGACAATTGAAAAACCATCGGTACGGTAGACGGCTACGCCTGCCTGAATCTGCCATGAACACGAGCATGATACGGGCGACGGGTCGTGCGGGCGGCAGGTCTTGCAGACGGCATCCGCCGCCCCAGTAGGTAAGTGGTGAAAACCGGA
>JAISSL010000070.1 GCA_031273145.1 Zoogloeaceae bacterium
CGGGGCCTGCAAAAATCGAGAATTACGAATTCTTTACCCGTCTGGGCAAGCGCCTGATTGCGATATTGGGCGACATTACCGAAGATGGGCAGGTCTTTCGGGTCGACATGCGTCTGCGCCCGAATGGCGATTCCGGCCCGCTGGTTTCCTCCCTTGCGGCGCTGGAAACCTATTTCATCGCGCAGGGACGGGAATGGGAGCGGTATGCCTGGATCAAGGCGCGGGTACTCAATAGCGGCCTCAATGCGGAAGGTAAACAGCCCTACTGGATTGAGCAACTGCGGCAAACCACGCGCCCTTTCGTCTTTCGCCGCTATCTCGACTATGGCGCAATCAATGCCATGCGCAACCTGCATAGCGAGATTCGGCGCGAAGTCGCGCGCAAGGATCGGGTAGGACACATCAAGCTGGGGCAGGGCGGGATTCGGGAAATCGAATTCATCGCTCAGGTTTTTCAACTGGTGCGCGGCGGGCGCGACACGAGCCTGCAAATCCGCCCCACGCTGCAAGTATTGAGCGCGTTGGTGGAACACGCCATTTTGCCGGCCACGACCGAATCCGATCTTCGCCTGGCGTACCATTTTTTGCGAAAACTTGAGCATCGCCTGCAGTACGTGGAAGACCAGCAAACGCACATGCTGCCTACCGATGAGGCAACCCGTGCGCTGATTGCGGCAAGCATGGAATGCCGGGATTGGGAACATCTGACCACTGAACTCGAAAGCCATAGAGCGCGGGTAAGCGCCCATTTTGAGGCGGTCTTTTCCGCCCCGGAAGAGGGAGAGCATCCGCTACTTCCCCTATGGTTCGGGATGCTGGACGCGGCAGAGGAACGGGAAAAACTCGCAACCCTTGGTTTTGCCGAGCCGGAAAAAATCAGCGAACGGCTGCTGGCACTTCGAGAGTCTGCCCGGTATCGGCAATTGCCCGCCAATCATAAACAACGGCTGGACGCAGTGGGGCCGCGCCTCATTGAAGTGGCGCGGCATGTTGCCGCCCCCGATCTCACGCTCACGCGGGGACTGGATTTTCTCGACCACATTTCCCGGCGGGGTTCGTACCTTGCGCTGTTGCAACAATATCCGCAGGCTCTGGAAAAGGTTGCCCGGATGCTGGGCGCTTCTTCCTGGGCGGCTCAATATCTGAATCAACATCCGCTTCTGCTCGATGAACTGCTGGATACGCACTTGCTCGATACCGCGACGGACTGGCAGGCGTATCGTACCCGCCTTGCGGAAACCTTGGCGGATGCGGGCGGCGATACGGAACGGGAAATGGATGTGCAGCGGGAAATGCACCATGCTCAGGTTTTTCGTCTGCTGGCGCAGGATTTGGCCGGGTTGCACACCATCGAGCGCATTTCCGATCATCTTACCCAACTGGCGGACATCATGCTGGAGACGGCCTTGTCGCTCTGCTGGAAGAAGCTCGCCAACCGCCATGTCGAGTCGCCCGCCTTTGCCATTATCGGCTATGGCAAGCTGGGCGGGAAGGAATTGGGCTATGTCTCCGACCTTGACCTTGTGTATCTGCGCGATGAAAAGGACGAGCACCCGGACGCGGAATTGAACTACACCCGCCTGGGGCAGCGCATCAACACCTGGCTTTCCAGCCGAACGAGCGCGGGGCAGTTGTTCGAGACGGATTTGCGCCTACGTCCCAATGGCGATTCCGGCCTGCTGGTCTGTACCCTTACGGCGTTCCGGGATTATGAATTTCACCATGCCTGGGTTTGGGAGCATCAAGCCTTGACCCGCGCCCGCTTTGTGACGGGAGATGCCGAACTGGGAGAACGGTTTGAGGCGGCGCGCAAGGAAATTCTCTGTCAGGCGCGCGATTTGGCGAAATTGAAGGAAGAGGTGCTCGCCATGCGGGAAAAGCTGCGGCTCAATCACGCGGGCAAGCAACAGGGTTTTGATTTGAAGCAGGATCGGGGCGGCATTATTGACGTGGAGTTCATCGTTCAATACCTGATTCTGGGCTATGCCCACCAGTACCCGCAACTGACGGCCAATCTGGGCAATATTGCGCTCTTGAAGATAGCCGCCGATTTGAACCTGATTCCGCCGGAATTATCGGAAGGGGCGCGCAATGCCTATCGGGAATATCGCCGCCTGCAACACGGCAAACGCCTGAATGAAGGGACAGAAAGCGGCATCCCGCATGAGCAAATCGCGGCGCATGTCGAAGCCGTATGCCAGCTTTGGCAGGCGTTGTTTTTGCCTTAGAATTCCGTCATTCTGAACCCACGATTCCATTCAATCAGAAAATGCTGAGGACAGCGTTACTCCGTCATTCCCGCGAAGGCGGGAATCCAGTATTTTCAAACCAGCATGGCACAGGGGCATATCATCCCCTTCATGCGAAAACCCTATATTTTTGCTGGATTCCCGCCTTCGCGGGAATGACGAGGGGTAATTCCTGCCTATGTGGGAATGTCAGGAGAGAGCGAATCACAAGGGAGCGCAAATCTCTTCCTTTTCTGGGCGCAACAAAATATGGACACTGCTCTGCTTGACAGCGTATGCCAACTATTGGCATAGTGTGCAAAAGTACGACAGGAGATTTTCATCATGCAGGTACGTCCCCGAAACACCTCGGTATACCTTGGCGATCATTTTGCAGGATTCATTGACAGGCAGGTACAGTCTGGTCGGTATGGAACCGCCAGCGATGTTGTACGGGCTGGGTTGCGTCTGTTGGAAGACCACGAAACCAGAGTGAGAGCGCTGGAAGCGGCTCTGATTGAAGGTGAGAATTCCGGCGAGCCTCGTCCCTTCGACTTTGAGGCATTCAAGACCCGCAAGCGGGCGGAACCGCGACCGGCTTGAAGTCGTTCGTATCCTGCACGGCAGAATGGATGTAGGCCGTCACCTTGCATGATGTTAAAATCCGGGCGGATAAAACCATTGCTGCCTGCAAGATTATAAGGAGCCTCATGCGTAGCGGATGCGGGCAACCACCGCATCCGCAAAATAGAACTCCGCCACCCGTGAAATTCATCATGCGAACCCGCCAACCACCCACTTCTACCCGCTCCCCTAACCCCTCTCCCGCAAGCGGGCGAGGGGACAAGCTACGTCCGCTTCGCCGCTTCTCTGAAAACGGGGAGGAACGGCTGGAAATTCTCGACCAGACTTGTCTGCCTTATCGCAAATACTGGCAGCGGCTGGAGAGCCTGAAGGAAGTAATATT
>JAISSL010000137.1 GCA_031273145.1 Zoogloeaceae bacterium
CGCAGGTTCATCGCTTCCATATAAGCCGAAATGTGAGACTGAATGGTACCGCCAATCATGAAAAACACTCCTGAAAGTTTCCTCCTGACAAAGCAATTCCCGTGCCTGTCTTGCGGACGATGTTGCACATGGCGATTGAAAAACCATCGGTACTGCAAACAGGTCTTGCAGACGGCGAGGTATTGCGGGCGGCAGGTTGCCGCCCCTACGGACAAATTTAGCGGACGCGCATTGAACAACTCGTAGGGGACGCAACCTGCGTCCCGTTACAGGTCTGGATTCCCGCCTACGCAGGAATGACGGAGTGTTGCGGGCGGCAGGTCTTGCAGACGGCATCCGCCGCCTCTACGGACTAAAACCTTGCCGTCCGCAAGACAATTGCCGGCTGCAAGACTATACTTGCGCCTTTCTCTTTTCAGGCTTTGGGCAGACTTATGGGCGAAATGGTCGACGCGCGCGTTTCCGATTGCTATCACTGCGGCTTGCCGATTCCTGACGCAACCGATTTTCCGGTGGTGATTGCCGGAAAGACACAGGCCATGTGCTGCGTGGGATGTCAGGCCGTGGCGCAGGCCATCGTGGACAACGGCCTTGAGGTTTACTACACGAGCCGCGACGCCATGCCAGAATCCCCGCGCGAAGCCATCCCGACCGCGCTTGCCGACCTCGCCCTCTTCGACCACGCGGATTTCCAGAAAAGTTTTGTCCAGACCGCAGGCGAACACGAAAACGAAGCCTCCCTCATGCTGGAAGGCATTACCTGCGCGGCCTGCATCTGGCTGAATGAACGACATATCGGACAACTCTCCGGCGTGACCGCCGTTTCGGTCAATTACGCCACCCGCCGCGCCCGGGTACGTTGGGATACCCGCAAAATCAAACTCTCCGATATTCTCGCGGCGATTGCCACCATTGGCTATCGCGCCCATCCTTACGATGCCTCCCGCTACGAGGAACTGGCCGGCAAGGAACGGCGCGAGGCGCTATGGCGCGTGTGGGTTGCCGGCTTCGGGATGATGCAGGTGATGATGTACGCAGTTCCCGTCTATCTGGCAGGCGAAGGGGAAATGCCGCAGGGCTTCGAAACCCTGATCCGCTGGGCAAGCCTGGTTTTGACCCTGCCGGTCGTCCTCTATTCCGCCGCGCCCTTCTTCCGCAACGCATGGCGGGACATCAAATTCCGGCGCATCGGGATGGATGTACCCGTCGCCCTGGGAATAGGCGTTGCCTTTGCCGCGTCCGTCTGGGCAACCCTCACGGAAAGCGGGGAAGTGTATTTCGATTCGGTCACCATGTTCGTGTTCTTCCTGTTGGGCGGGCGCTATCTGGAAATGGTCGCGCGGCAAAAGGCGGTGAGCGTGACCGAGGCATTGGCCAAGCTCCTGCCCGCCTTCTGCCAGAAATTGCCCGGTTTTCCCGCCAGCCGCGAAATGGCGCAAACCGTGGTCGGCGATTTGCGGGTTGGAGACGCGGTGCTGGTGCGTCCGGGCGAGGTGATTCCCTGCGATGGCGCGGTGCTGGAAGGGATGAGCAGCGCCAATGAATCGCTCCTGACCGGGGAGAGCCGTCCGGTGGCGAAAAAACCGGGCGACCCGGTCACGGGCGGGGCGCTCAACGTGGATAATCCGCTGGTGGTGGAAGTCGGCGCAATCGGCGAACAGACGCGGCTTTCCGCCATCATTCATCTGATGGAACGCGCCGCTGCCGAAAAACCGCGCATCGTCATACTGGCAGACCAGGTAGCGCAATGGTTTGTGGCGGCCTTGCTGCTGGTTGCAGTTGGCGTTGCGGCGTTTTGGTACGTGATGGACCCCGCCCGCGCCCTGTGGGTTACCGTCTCCGTCCTGGTGGTGACTTGCCCCTGCGCGTTGGCGCTGGCAACGCCGATTGCGCTGACGGTTGCTTCCGGCGCGTCGGCCAGGGACGGATTTCTGGTCACGCGCGGCTACGCGCTGGAAACGCTGGCGCGCGCCACCCACTTTGTGTTCGACAAGACCGGAACCCTGACGGCGGGGCAAATGCGTCTGCTGGAAGCCGCGCCAGTCCGGGAAAGCTGGGATGAACAAAAGGCGATTCAGCTTGCCACCGCGTTGGAACATGCCTCCTCGCATCCGCTGGCCGAGGCTTTCCGGCTGGCTGCCGGGGAAAACGCCCGTGAATCGCTTGCGGACAAGACCAGAGTTCTACCCGGCGGGCTGGAAGGCGAAATTGAGGGAAAGACTTATCGCATTGGTCGCGCCGATTGCGCGCTTGCGCTTTCCGGCAAGGAAAGCGCCTTGCCGAAAGGCTGGCAGGAATCCGGCGATACGGTGCTGACTCTGGCGGATGCTGCGGGCGCAATTGCGTTCTTCAGGATAGGCGATGCGCTTCGCCCCGGCGCAAGGGAATTGATTAAGGCGCTTAAGGCCGCCGGTTGCCGGACGCTGCTCATGTCGGGCGACGCGGAATCAGTGGTGCGGCGCGTGGCCGATGAACTGGGGCTGGATGCGGCAGAAGGCGGCATGACGCCGGAAGAAAAGCAAAAGGCCGTGCATCGCCTGCAAAATGAGGGCGGCGTGGTCGCCATGATAGGCGATGGGGTAAACGACGCGCCAGTGCTGGCGCAGGCGCAGGTCTCGATTGCGATGGGTTCCGGCGCGGAACTGGCGCGAACCCAGGCGGATTTGATCCTGCTTTCGGAAAATCTTGCCAATTTCGCGCGGGGCGTGCGGCGCAGCCGGTTTACCCGTTCTGTCATCCGGCAGAATTTCATGTGGGCGCTTGCCTACAATCTCTGTGCCCTGCCGCTGGCGATTGCCGGATGGGTCACGCCGTGGGCGGCGGGGATTGGCATGTCAGCCAGTTCGCTTTTGGTCGTCTTGAATGCTCTGCGTATCCAAAAAATCCAAAAAACTGGCACAATGGAGTCTGGCTTGCCAGCGTCTTGAGGAACATCATGGAAGTTCTCTATCTGCTCATTCCTTTTTCGGTCGTTCTCGTGTTCGTGATTGCCTATATTTTCTGGCGCTCCCTTTCCAGTGGCCAGTTCGACGACCTCGAAGGCCCCGGCTTTCGCGTCCTGATGGACGACGACCGCCCCAGTCATCCTGCGGATGACGATTGAAAAAACCTTGCCGTCCGCAAGACACGAGGGAAAATGCTGCGTCTGCTGGCGGGGTTGGTCTGAGGCCAGAAGTGGTGGAAGAGGGCGATACGGATTGAAATTCTGGCGGTCAGGGTATATACTGAGAGTATCTATCAGAGGAGTGTGCAAAATGTCCGCAACCGCAAAACTATTCACGACAGGCCGGAGTCAGGCGGTACGTTTGCCATTGCAGTTCCGCTTTCCGGGAACTGAAGTGTTCATCCGCCGCGATACGGTCACAGGAGAGGTTGTTTTGTCTGCCAAGCCAGACTCGTGGCAGGATTTTTTTGAGTTTGCCGACCAGGCAGATTTCCCGCGTGATTTCATGGAGAACCGGGAAGCCCTTGAAGCAGAGGAAAGGAACCTGTTTTGAGTAACTACATGTTGGATACCAACATGGCGAGCTATGTCATCAACGGGAAGTCAGTTGCGGCGAGAAAAAGACTGGCTACATTGCCGATGGACAGAATCTTTGTTTCCGTTGTGACTGAGGCCGAACTACTGTATGGATGCGCGCGGAAGGGACACCCAGAGGTTCTTGCTCAGGTAATCAAGCGGTTCTTGCTGCGGGTGAATGTACTCCCCTGGGATAGAGAAACGGCTGCCGTATACGCCGATCTGCGGGCAAGCTGCAACAAGTCTGGCGTATCTCTAAGCGCGCTAGATATGATGATTGCCGCACATGCAATCGCGTCAAATTCTGTGCTGGTCACGCACGACAAGGCATATCGTCATGTATCTGACGGCGCTCTTGTCATTGAGGATTGGCTTACGGATTAGAGCGTTTTCGATTCAGTCGCGTACACTTTCGCGCTTGTTTCCCTGCCATCTGCAAGAAAATTATTCGGGTTTCTGCTGAAAGTGGGAGTATTTTTCCCGCCGTCCGTGGCATTGTTCAACGGGATATTTGACCGCGTTTCGCGCCAGTTTGGCGGCGAACGCGGCTTCCAGGTCAATGCCGGCGCGGTCGGTAAGCAATAGTAGATAGGCCAGCACGTCGGCGCATTCGTCGGAGAGTTTTTCCCGATTGCCGGGATCGGCACAAAATGCTTCCATTTCGGCATCCGACTGCCATTGCGCCAGTTCCAGTATTTCTGCGGCTTCCAACGCGAGCGAGACCATCAAATCCTTGATTTTATGGAATTGCGCCCAATTGCGCGCGTCGCGGAAAGCCAGGATGTCCTGACGCAGTTCGACCAGTGCCTTTGCCATGATGCTTGTTCTCCCGATGTCCGGCCATTATAGCCCGGATGAGCCAAACGCTGCCGAAGATGCGTAATTTCCAGACGTTTTGCGCCGCGCGTGTACTTTTATCTTCAATCTGAACGAACATGAGCACATTTTTTGCTTCGTAATATACAAATCACTCTCCGACCCTAAAGAAATGACCATCTTTTCCGATAATACATTTGCAAGGCGGCGCTTCACCCCCAATTCTGGCAACAAGCCTGCCTGCTTTCATGAAGGAGCCTGTCATGAACGTCGTATACGATAGTCCGCACTACTCGGTTTTCACCTACCCTTCGCAGGAGGGGTTCGAGCTATTGGACAAAGACGCCATGCGGATGCTTTTCCTGCAAGGACCTTT
>JAISSL010000268.1 GCA_031273145.1 Zoogloeaceae bacterium
CCTCATTGGAATCCAGATGTTCTGCCGAATCCCATTGTCGCAGTTGTCTTTTTTTGTTCATGGTCAAACTCCTAATTTCGGAGAGGCCGCCGCCTACCGGACCACAGTCTCCAAAATTGCCACTTTCGGCCATGTCAATCCGCGCGGTGATACGAGCCTTGGCGCGCATGTCTGTCATTGCGGCAAACCATGTATCGAAAGGTTCCGTGGTATTGATGCTATTCATGTCCTGAAGTGTATTCCAAAAGATACTAAAGTTCAAATTTTTTCAGCGCAGTACGGCATCCATTTCGCGCTTGGGCGCGTCTTTGAAGGGAATGCAATATTTTATTACGTTCAAAAAGGGGCTAAAAACATTGCGGTCTGCAAGACTCATTCACTGTACAGATGGTTTTTTCAATCGCCGTCCGCAAGCCTCGGTTTTTTCCCGATGCCTGAAGTTGCGTCCCGGCTTGCCAGTTCTTCCAGATTTGCCAGGGTGCAGGTATTTCGTCCCATACTCTTGCTGACGTACATGGCTTCATCCGCGATGTCTACCAGTTCCTGCAAGGTCTTGCCGTGGTCGGGATAGAGGCTGATGCCGATGCTGGCATGAATGGCAAGCTCTATGACCTTGCCTTCTTCTTCAATCGTCAGCGGCTCGTTGAAACGCTGCAACAGCTTTTTGCCGACCAGCACGGCCTCTACGCCGCTATGGATGGCATTCAGCATGATGATGAACTCGTCGCCTCCCAGACGGGCGACAATATCGCTCTCGCGCACGCCTTCGCGCAGACGGCTGGCAACCGTCAGCAAAAGCTGGTCGCCCACAAAGTGCCCGTATTTGTCGTTAACTTCCTTGAAACGATCCAGATCAACAAACAGGATAGCGAATTTATTGCCGTGCCGCCGCGCCTGGGCAATCACGTTTTCCACCAGACTGAAGAACGTCAGGCGATTGGCAAGCCCGGTCAGGGAGTCGTGATGCGCCATATGCTGCATGGCCTGATGGTTCTTTTCCAGCGCGACCAGTTGGCTGCGAATCTGATCCTGCATTTCTTCCACGCAGACCGCCAGCGCGCCGATTTCATCCGAGCGTTTCCTGACCGAGACCAGAATTTCACTGTCTTTTTCGCCGGCGGTAAAACGCTGTACGGAAGCCAGAATTCTGGCAAGCGGATTGGTAATGGCCTGCGACACCAGCCAGGCCAGGATAATCGCCAGAAAACTGAAGGAAAACACCAGCAGCCACATGTTTTCCCAGAGTATCTGGATGTCCTGAAAGACTGCGGAAAGCGGCTCGAAAACCACCAGGGTGAAAGAGCGGCCATTGCTGAAATCCGTGGGCTGTAGGCGTTTGAAGACGATCAGCCGGCTGTCTTCCGGGCTTTGCTGGCGCAGCATGTCGTTGTAGACCAGCACATCCTGATTGCCTTCGACGACAGCGCGCGCAGTGGGAAAGAGGGTTTGCAGGCTTTCTCCTTCCAAATCTGCCTTTTCGTCGCCGCTTTGGGAGACATAAATCAGGTTGCCTTCGTTATCCGCGATGTAAAACCGGGAGGTGGGCGGCAGGCTGGCGCCGATGTTGCGGACGAGAAAGGCAAGGTCAATGCGGATTGCCACCAGAATCTGGCTGTTCATCCCGCCTTCCCGCGCAACCGGGGTGGAGACCAGAAACGACATCTGCCGCTGTTCTCCTGTGGTTCCGGCAGCCGCCGCCTTGCCTTCGCATTCCTCACAGTTCGGTTCGCGTATAAAATCCTCGGCCAGAAAGACCTGTCCCGGCTTAAGATGCAATACCGGCTGCAAATGGTTACGCATGGAAGTAACGGATTGTCCGGTTTTCTGGGGTTTGGTTTCTTCCCGGATGATTCGGGCGCTTTCCCGCCAGCCGTGGCGGGCGTCAATCAGGCTGATGTGGAGATATTCGGGATGTATCTGCATCAGGGAGCGGGCGGTCTGCAAGACCCGTTCCGTGTTGAGCGGCGGGTTGGCCTGCGAAGCCAGAAAGCGGGCGTCTCTGGCGGTGCTGTTCAGGGCGTCCAGCAGTTGTTGCCCGATGAGCTGTACGCTTGCCTGCGAATTCTTTTCCGAGTGCAGCAGCAGCAGACGGCGGTTGTCGGTAAAGGCGTAGTAGCCGGTCAGCCCGGAAGCCAGAACGGCAAAGATTGCCAGCACCGCAGAGAGACGGTAGGTAATACCAACGCGCATAAAAGACCCGGATACGATCCTGAACGGAAAAATATGGAGAGGATTCTAACAAAGGAACGTCCTTTCAGGGGCTTTTATCTTGCATGTCATTTTGTCTGGGGGGATATGCTGTCGGGAAAAGCGGCGGCGATGACGCGCTGGCTCGTGCGAAGGAAAATCGCACGAATGCTTATTTCATAGTGACCAGGTGTTTGGCCTTGTGGGTAACCACAACATAACAATCAAGCTATCGTACTGCGTTATTTCGGGATATGATCTCATCTATTTAACCAGATGGGAGCTACGACCAGATGCCTCTACCAACACCAGAAGAACAAACAGAGTTTGCCGCTTGCAAACCTGAACCTGTCCAAATTGAGCACTTCAATTCGCGCGCTGTCATTCCCTATGGCGTAACCATCCAACATCTGTGTGCAACTATGAACGATTTCATCGGTTTCATGCAGATGGTCAACGTACGTCTGCACGAGAACGGCTCGCCGCGTTTCGAGACGATGCTCATGCCAGCGAACTTCAGCAGCATTGTGGGCGAGTTCATCACGGCAAACTTACCGAAACACTCGCTTGGTGTGGTCAAGAACCGCTACCACAATGGTCATCCCGACATTCTCCCTGCGGGCATGTTCTCCGGCAATTCGCAGCAGTATTGCCACGACGGTATTGAGGTGAAGGCATCCCGCTACATGAAGACATGGCAGGGACACAACGCAGAGGAAAGCTGGTTGATGGTCGTCATGTTCGATGCTAACCGAGCGGTTGACGAAGCAAAAAACATCGCGCCCATCCCGTTCCGGTTTCTGCGTGTCATAGGCGCACAGTTAACGAAGGACGACTGGAAGTTTTCGGGACGGTCGGAAACCAGCCGCCGCACCATCACTGCGCGCGTTATCAAGTCGGGTTATCGCAAGATGATGGCAAACTGGATTTACAACGCACCCGGTCTGCAGTTGTAATCAAATTAGGTATGGTCGGGATTCCAGTTCAGCTTCCCTGGTAACAAAGCTGCGTATATTGGCTCTGGAAAGCTGCGGGATGGCTTCGCTCGCCATGTCGAAATAGTCCTGATACCTCTCAACCCCGACGCAGTGTAGCCCCAGAGCTTCTGCCGCCGTTACCGTCGAACCAGAGCCTAAGAAGGGATCTGCAATAATGCCTTCGCCCAATGGCAACGCAGCCCGCACAAGCTGCCGCATCAGCGATTGCGGCTTGATGCTTGGGTGATCGGCAACCTCGCGCTCGCGCTTCGGAGTGCGTTCGCTGACTACAACATCGGCAAATGGGTTGCCGTCAGCAGATCGACGCAATCCGCCTGTCTGGTAGGTACGTAGACAGTCAGCCACCGTCATCTTTGCTGGAATCGGTTTGCGGAAAATACCCCACGGCTCATAGCATCCGCGAGGCATTGAACACACGTCAGGAAACTCATCTTCGGCGTTTTTGGGACGGTCGCCGCCGCGAAGTGTACGCACCAGTCGAATGAACTCGCCTCTGAATTCCAAGCCGCTGCGTACCAGCGCACTGAACACCAGTTGCGAGAGGAATGAATTACTGGCGAGGAACACATGACCGCCCGGACGCAGCGCGTGCATCACTTGCTTGCCCCACTCGAAGAAGAAGCGGTCAACCGATTCGCGCTCTTTCCTGTCTAACGCAGTAAAGCGCGGCAAGGGTGAACGGACATGTCCATCAAACGACGGAGGAATACGCCAAATGCCTCCGTTGCCGTTGTCCTTTTTCTCTAGCTGGTCAAAGTCGTATTCCTTCACGCCATAGGGCGGGTCGGTGACGATGGCGTGAAGCGTGTTCTCTGGCAAGCGCCCCAACCACTCGAAACAGTCCGCATGGACTATTGCCGTATGGCGAAAAAAACAACTCTGATAATCAAGTGCTAGTGTCTTCAAGTCTGTCAATTTACGGGTCTCCGTTGGGCACAGCAAACAGTATAGGATGCCTGCTGGACTTCCGCTACAACTTTCCGCCCTTGTGAACGATTCCTACGGTAACTTTATGATCGTAACGATTATTCCTTACTTCTACAACAATGGCATTTATGCGATAGCCATAGCCCTCATGCAGAACCGGACTTGAAAAGGGCGCTATAATGCTCCCCTTTTATAGTCAGGCCGCAATCATGGAAGCCGAAGACCTCAACCGCATCGAAAACAGCCTCTCCGACCTTGCAGCGCGCGCTGCCCAGCTTCGGGGGTATCTTTGACTACGACCAGAAAAGCGAGCGGCTGATTATCCTCAATCTGGAACTGGAAGACCCGAAAGTCTGGGATGATCCCGAACGGGCGCAAACCCTGGGGCGGGAAAAACGCGCCCTGGAAGAAATTGTCTCAAGTCTGGCAGGCATTGCGACCGGCCTGAAGGATGCGCGAGAACTGTTCATCATGGCGCGGGAAGAAAACGACGAAGCCACCCTGACGGGCGTCTTTGACGATACGGCCAAAATCGAGGCCGAAGTCGCAAGGCTCGAATTTCGCCGGATGTTCAACAACCCGCATGACCCCAATCCCTGTTTTCTGGAAATTCAGGCGGGCGCGGGCGGCACCGAAGCGCAGGACTGGACGGCCATGCTGCTGCGGATGTATCTCAAATACGGCGAAAAAAAAGGCTTTCAGGTGGAACTGCTGGAAGAATCGGAAGGCGACGTGGCGGGACTCAAGAGCGCCACGATAAAACTCACCGGCGACTACGCCTACGGGACGCTCCGCACGGAAACGGGCATTCATCGTCTGGTGCGAAAATCGCCGTTCGATTCCAACGCGCGTCGCCATACCAGCTTTTCTTCCGTGTTCGTCTACCCGGAAGTGGACGATTCCATCGCAATCGAAATCAATCCGGCAGAAGTCCGGGTGGATACCTTTCGCGCTTCCGGCGCGGGCGGGCAGCACATCAACAAGACCGATTCGGCAGTGCGGCTAACCCATATCCCGACCAACATTGTGGTGCAATGCCAGAACGACCGCTCGCAGCACAGAAACCGGGACGAAGCCTGGAAGATGTTGCGGGCGCGGCTCTACGAGCACGAATTGCGAAAACAGCAGGCCGAACAGCAAAAGCTGGAAGACGCCAAATCGGACATCGGCTGGGGCTATCAGATTCGTTCCTACGTACTCGACCAGTCGAGAATCAAGGATTTGCGTACCGGGCATGAAACCGGCAATACCCAGGCGGTGCTGGATGGCGACCTGGACCCGTTTATCGAAGCCAGTCTGAAACAGGGAGTCTGATTGTGAAAGCAACTGAACAAGGGGCGGAAGCCGCGCAAAACGAAAATCACATCATGGCCGAGCGCCGGGAAAAACTGGCGGCATGGCGACAAAGCGGTCATGCCTATCCCAACGATTTTGAGCGCGTCAATACCGCCGGAAAATTGCAGGAACTCTACGGCGACAAGGATGCGGAGACGCTGGAAAAAATGCCGGTTGAAGTCAGCATTGCCGGACGCATCATGCTGAAACGCCTGATGGGCAAGGCTTCTTTCGTCACCTTGCAGGATTTATCGGGGCGCATCCAGCTCTACGTTAGCCGGGACGGAGTGGGCGAGGCGGTCTACACTGAATTCAAGCATTGGGACATCGGCGACATCGTGGGCGTAACCGGCATTCTGATGAAAACCCGAACCGGCGAACTTTCCGTCAAGGTAAGCGCAATCCGCCTGCTTTCCAAATCGCTGCGTCCCCTGCCGGACAAGTTCCACGGCCTGACCGACGTGGAACTGAAATATCGCCAGCGCTACGTCGACCTCATCATGAACGAGGAAACCCGCTTCGTTTTCGCAGCAAGAAGCCGCATTCTGCACAGCCTGCGCGACTACATGCGCGGGCACGGGTTCATGGAAGTGGAAACGCCAATGCTGCATCCGATTCCCGGCGGCGCAGAAGCCAAGCCCTTTGTCACGCACCACAACGCGCTGGATATGGAGATGTTCCTGCGGATTGCGCCGGAGCTTTACCTGAAACGGCTGGTGGTGGGCGGCTACGAAAAGGTGTTCGAGGTCAATCGCAATTTTCGTAACGAAGGGCTTTCTCCCCGCCACAATCCTGAATTCACGATGATGGAATTCTACGAGGCTTACGCGAACTACCAAAGCCTGATGGATTTTACGGAAGGACTGTTGCGCCACGCCGCGCGCGAAGCCCTGCATACGGAGACCTTCCTTTACCAGGAACGGGAACTGGATTTTTCCAAACCCTTTACCCGCCTGACGGTACTGGAAGCAATCCAGAAATATCACCCGGAATTTACCGATGGCGAGTTGCGCGATTCAGAATGGCTAAAGGCGCAAATCAAGACGTTCGGGGAACCCGTAAAACCGGGCGGCGTAGGTTCCCTGCAATTGCAGCTTTTTGAAGCCTGCGCCGA
>JAISSL010000258.1 GCA_031273145.1 Zoogloeaceae bacterium
CTCCATCACATTTTTGGCCTTGTTGCGGTACAGCCCGATTGTTTTGATGGCTTCCCGAAGTCCCTCTTCCCCCAGGGAAATGATTGCCTCTGGCGTGGGGGCGCGTGCAAAGAGGGAGCGGGTGGCCTTGTTCACGCTCGTGTCGGTTGCCTGCGCGGACAGCATCACCGCCACCAGAAGCTGGAAGGTTGAAGCGTACTCCAGCTCCGTTTTCGGAGCGGGATTGGCGGATTTCAGGCGCTCGTAGAGCAACCGGCAGTTTTGGGGCGTCATATTTGAACGAATTTAACACAGTCCACAAGAGAATTCCACGCGCTTTGCTTGACCAATACCGGCTGCGCGATTATCTTTCTATGCTTTTACACGAATCGGTCATGACCATGATGATCAGCGGCGCAGAGATTGTAATCAGATGCCTTCAGGAAGAAAAGGTGGAGTACGTGTTCGGCTATCCGGGCGGCAGCGTGCTGCACATTTACGATGAACTGTTCAAACAGGACGAAATCAAGCACATCCTGGTGCGGCATGAGCAGGCAGCCGTCCACGCGGCGGATGCCTATTCCCGTTCTTCCCACCGGATTGGCGTCGCCATGGTTACGTCCGGTCCCGGCGTGACCAATGCCGTCACGGGGATTGCCACTGCGTATTCCGATTCCGTGCCGCTCATCGTGCTTTGCGGGCAGGTGGCGACTTCCTTTATCGGGCAGGATGCCTTTCAGGAGTGCGATACGGTCGGCATTACCCGTCCCTGCGTCAAACACAACTTTCTGGTCAAGCATGTCCGGGATTTGGCCACGACCCTGAAAAAAGCCTTCCAGATTGCGACGACTGGCCGCCCCGGCCCGGTCGTGGTGGATTTGCCCAAGGACATCACGGCTGACAAATGCGCGTTCCACTACCCTGCGGCAGTGGCAATGCGTTCCTACAACCCGATTGTCAAGGGGCATCTGGGGCAAATCAAGAAGGCCATGCAACTGCTTATGGAAGCCAAGCGCCCCATCCTTTACATCGGCGGCGGCGTCATCCTTTCCGATTCTGCGGAAAAGCTCACTGAATTTGCGCGGCGGCTCAATTTTCCCGTCATCAATACCATGATGGCGCTGGGCGGCTTTCCCGGCACCGACCGGCAAAATCTCGGAATGCCCGGAATGCACGGCAATTACGAAGCCAACATGGCGTTTCATCATGCCGACGTGGTGCTGGCGGTCGGCGCGCGTTTTGATGACCGGGTGATCGGCAACGTCAGCCATTTTGCGGCGGAACCGCGCAAGGTCATTCATGTTGACATTGATCCTTCTTCTATTTCCAAGCGGGTCAAGACGGATATTCCCATCGTCGGGAATGCGACGGACGTGCTGGATGAAATGCTGAAGCTGCTGGATGAAAAGCTGGTTACGTCCCCGGAGCTGCCGGCCTGGTGGGAGAAAATCGAGGCATGGCGCGGCAGGAACGGCCTTGCCTATCCGCAGAACGAGAAAATCATGCCGCAGTTCGTGGTGGAAAAACTCTACGAAGTCACGAAAGGCGAAGCCTTCATAACGTCCGATGTCGGGCAACACCAGATGTTTACCGCCCAGTTCTACAAATTCGACCAGCCCCGCCGCTGGATCAGTTCCGGCGGCCTGGGCACGATGGGCGTGGGGTTGCCTTACGCAATGGGCACCTGCTTTGCCAATCCGGGCGCGACGGTTGCCTGCGTCACCGGCGAAGGCTCCATCCAGATGTGCATTCAGGAACTCTCCACCTGCAAGCAGTTCGAGCTGCCGATCAAGATCATCAACCTCAACAACGGCATGTTGGGCATGGTGCGGCAATGGCAGGAAATGTTCTATTCCAAGCGTTATTCCCAGTCTTACGTCACTTCGCTGCCCGATTTCGTCCGCCTTGCCGAAGCCTACGGGCATGTCGGGATGCGAATCGAAAAGCCGGAAGAGGTGAAGCCCGCGCTCGAAAAAGCCTTTACCGAGTACCGCGACCGTCTGGTATTCATGGACTTCATCATTGATCCGACCGCCAACGTTTTCCCGATGGTCGCTTCGGGCAAGGGTCTCACCGAAATGGTGCTGGCCGAAGACCTGTAAGGGAGCAAAATCATGCGACACATTATCTCCATTCTGCTGGAAAACGAATCCGGGGCGCTCTCTCATGTGGCGGGGCTGTTTTCCGCGCGCGGCTACAATATCGAATCGCTGACCGTCGCGCCGACCGAGGACGAATCCCTCTCCCGGATGACCATCGTTACGCGCGGCTCCGACGAAGTGCTTGAACAGATTACCAAGCAACTGAACAAGCTGGTCAATGTGGTGAAAGTCGTCGACCTTTCCGAGGCGGCGCACGTCGAGCGGGAACTGATGCTCATCAAGGTGCGCGCCACCGGGCGCGACCGCGAGGAAATGAAGCGGATGTCCGACATTTTCCGGGGACGCATTCTGGACGCGACCGAATCCACCTACGTGATTGAACTGACGGGAACCAGCGCCAAGCTGGATTCTTTCATCAATGCCCTGGATGCTGGCCTGATTCTGGAAACGGCGCGTACCGGCGTATCCGGCATTGGTCGCAGCGACCGCATTCTCAAAGTCTGATTTTTTCAACCAAGGAAAACTTCCATGAAAGTCTATTACGACAAAGACGCGAACCTCTCCCTCATCAAGGGCAAAAAAGTCACGATCGTGGGCTATGGCTCCCAGGGTCATGCCCATGCCCAAAACCTCAACGATTCCGGCGTGAAGGTCACGGTCGGCCAGCGTCAGGATATTGATAACTCCTGGAAAAAGGCCGAAGCTGCCGGCCTGAAAGTGAAGTCCATCGCCGAAGCGGTCAAGGGCGCGGATGTCGTCATGGTGCTTCTGCCCGATGAAGTGGCTCCCCAGGTCTATTACGCGGAAATCGAAGCCAACTTGAAGAAGGGCGCGGCGCTTGCGTTTGCCCACGGCTTCAACATCCACTATAACCAGATCAAGCCACGCGACGACCTGGATGTCATCATGATTGCGCCCAAGGGGCCGGGACATACCGTCCGTTCCGAGTATCTGAAGGGCGGCGGCGTACCTTCCCTGATTGCCATCTATCAGGATTGTTCTGGCAAGGCGCGCGACTTGGCTCTTTCCTATGCTGCTGCCGATGGCGGCACCAAGGGCGGCGTGATTGAGACGACGTTCCGGGAAGAGACCGAAACCGATCTTTTTGGCGAACAGGCGGTGCTGTGCGGCGGCTGTGTCGAACTCATGAAGATGGGGTTCGAGACCCTGGTTGAAGCCGGTTATGCCCCGGAAATGGCCTATTTTGAATGCCTGCACGAGATGAAACTGATCGTGGATTTGATCTACGAAGGCGGCATTGCGAACATGAATTACTCCATTTCCAACAATGCCGAATATGGCGAATACGTCACCGGGCCGAAAGTCATCAACGATACTTCGCGCAAAGCCATGCAGGAAGCCTTGAAACGCATCCAGAACGGCGACTATGCCAAGGAGTTCATTCTGGAAGGGCGTACCGGCTATCCTGCCATGACCGCGCGTCGCCGCCTGAATGCCGAGCATCTGGTGGAAAAGGTTGGTGGCCAGTTGCGCGACATGATGCCGTGGATCAAGAAGAACAAGCTGGTCGATCAGGCCAAGAACTGATAGCCGCCGGATTTCCAGTGGCGTTGAGGTATCCGGCGCTACTGGAAAAATTCCAACTTTTTTGTGAAGTCATTGTATGGATTATCCTCATCCTTTCATTGCCCGCGAAGGCTGGCCTTTTCTAGCGGGCTTCTTTTTTGCGGCGATCCTCTGCCAGTTGCTTGGCTGGAGCATTCCGGCTGGCTTGCTGGGGCTGCTCTTTCTGTTTACCCTGCAATTTTTCCGCGATCCGCCCCGCGATATTGCCGGAGTGGATGACTTGGCAATCGTCGCTCCTGCCGATGGGCGCGTCATTGCCATTGAGGAATGCGACGATCCCTGGCTTTCCCGACGCGCCTTGAAAATCAGCGTGTTCATGAACGTGTTTAATGTCCATTCCAACCGTTCCCCGATTGATGGCGAAGTGAAGCAAGTTACCTATCATCCCGGACGTTTTTTCAATGCTGCTCTCTCCAAGGCATCCCTGGAAAACGAGCGATGCGCCATGCACCTGGTCGGCGCGAACGGCGCGGATGTTACCTGCGTACAGGTGGCCGGACTGATTGCCCGCCGCATCCTGAATTACATGACGCCCGATAAAAAACTCGCGCGGGGCGAGCGTTACGGTTTTATCCGCTTCGGTTCCAGGGTTGATCTGTATCTGCCGCTGGATGTCCGGGTATGCGTAACCCTTGGCGACAAGGTTTTCGCGTCCAGTTCCCTGCTGGCTGAATTTGCCAAGCCCCCTAAACAGAACACCTGAAGCGCCTCATGTCTGAACCCACTTCCCACAAGAAACTTCTTTTCCATCCCGGTTCCAGACGGCGGGGCATTTACATTCTGCCCAGCCTGTTTACCACGGCGGCGCTGTTTTCCGGGTTTTTTGCCATTGTTCAGGCCATGCAGGGCAATTTTGAGCAGGCTGCGATTGCCATTTTTGTGGCGATGGTAATGGATGGACTGGACGGGCGAGTCGCAAGGCTGACCAATACCCAATCCGCCTTTGGCGCGGAATACGATTCCCTGGCTGACATGGTTTCCTTTGGCGTGGCGCCGGCGCTGGTCATGTATTCGTGGGCGCTTTCCGGTCTGGGGCGAATCGGCTGGCTGGCGGCTTTTGTTTATTGCGCGGGCGCGGCGCTTCGGCTGGCGCGTTTCAACGTCAATCTTGAAGTCATGGATAAACGCTACTTTCAGGGTTTGCCAAGCCCTGCTGCTGCCGCGTTTATCGTGGGGATGGTCTGGCTCTCGCAGGAAATGGGAGTGGTGGTGGAAGAAATGCGCTGGATACGCTGGCTCGCGGCTTTTTTCACGGTGCTGATCGGCATCACGATGGTCTCCAACGTCCTTTTTTACAGTTTTAAGGACATCAACGTGAAAAAGCGCGTCCCGTTCATGACCCTGGTCGCTCTGGTGTTGGCCTTTGTGCTGGTTCCCATCATCAATACGGCGGGCTTTTTGTTTGCGGTTGCCCTGCTTTACCTGTTTTCTGGTTATCTGCTGGCGGTCATGCGCTTTTTCTCCCGGAAAAACCGGGTCAGCAAGGCCGCGCTTCTCGCCCCGCCGGACGATTCTGCGGATAATGATTATCCTGCGGATGACAAATAAAAAACATTGCCCAGGCGCAGCCTGTCGCCTACAATGCCAACTTAATCACTGGAGAACGTCATGAAAAAGAAACTGGAAGATTTGCTTGAACGCAAGAAAAAACTGAACTCGCAGATAGCTGATCTCAAATCTCGCAAGAGCAAGAAGAATCGCGCTGCCGAAGCGAGGAAAGTGAATATCATCGGCACGGTCGTGCTGCGGCTTGCCAGGAAAGACAAGTTTGGGCAGGAAATTCTGGCCAAAATCCTGCCGCATGTTGCCAAGGGCGAGCGCCCCCTCTTCCACGAGTTTTTGGATCCCGCCGACGCCGCAGAGACTGACTAAAGGGTTCAGGCTTCAGAGCGCCGATTTGAACACAGGTCGCGCTTGTCTCCGCCATGAATAGCGGAAGACAAGCGCGGGAACTGTGTCAGTTGCCGTCCGCAGGCAGGCTGCGCCTGGGCAATTTTTGAAAACTCAAGATTGCTCACAACGCTTTGTGCTACGTTTGTTTCTCATTCACCACTACTCACAGGGCAAGATGTAGGCCGTTCTCTATATTTAAAATGATGGAGAGCTTTTTCACCGTTTTTCTTTTCAGAAAGACAGAACAATCCAGAGTAACCATGAACTTCATTGCTTCGCCGATTTTTTGGGCTGACGTCAAAATCAATTAGATACAGAACATTATTTTCCAGTGCCTCTCCTTCATATGGAACACATTCTCCAGACTGAAGAGTAGCACGATTCATAAATTTATCCATCATGCTTTTTCGTGGAATGGTGTTTTCAGGGCGAGGGACATAAATGGAATAAATTTCTGTCTGCTCACTGCGTAGTTGTGCATCGTCCGCAAGACCAAAGCAAGGCACACCATCTTTCAGGGTTATTGTGACATCATGGTCGTAATAATAGGGGCCATGTATAGGGCATCCCCCCAACAGAATAACAGACATCCCTAGCAGTAAGCACTTTTTCATGATGTCTTCCCCTTTAGCGTGTCAGGCAACTCCTTTGCCAGTAATTCATCTTGCGCCTGGGCAATGCGCTTGGGGGGCATGGGCGCGAAGTATCCG
>JAISSL010000096.1 GCA_031273145.1 Zoogloeaceae bacterium
AATTTCTACCGCTATACCGATGAAAAGGGGCGCAGGTTTCGATTAGGCGATTTGACCAACCCGAACAAGAACCGTCCCAATCTGACCTATGAGTTCCTTGGCGTGACACGGGTCTGGCGGTGGACGAAAGAGCGAATGCAGAAAGCCTATGAAGATGGCCTGATTGACCAATCTAGTCCTGGCGCTGTTCCCCGGCTGAAGCGTTATCTGGATGAGATGTCCGGTCAGCCCATAACGGACAATTGGGGGGATATTGAGCATCTGCATGGTAGCCACTCGGAATCACTGGGCTATCCCACCCAAAAGCCGCTTGCTTTGCTGGAACGAATCATCAACGCTAGCAGCAACGAGGGAGATGTGGTCTTAGACCCGTTCTGCGGCTGCGGCACGGCGGTTCACGCCGCGCAAAAACTAAAGCGCCAGTGGATAGGCATTGACATTACGCATCTCGCTATCAGTCTCATCGAAAAGCGCCTGAAGGACGCATTTCCCAAGATTCATTTCGATGTGCACGGCACGCCGAAAGATTTGGAAGGCGCAAGGGATTTGGCAAACCGCGACAAGTATCAATTCCAGTGGTGGGCTTGCTCGCTGGTCAACGCGCAACCCTATCAGGGCAAGAAGAAGGGCGCGGATGGTGGCATTGATGGTCTGATTTTCTTTCAGGACGATACCAAAGAACACAAGAAAATCGTAGTGTCCGTCAAAGGCGGTGAAAAAGTAGAGGTGAAAATGATTCGGGAACTTGCCCAGGTGGTTGCGCGGGAAAAGGCGGAGATGGGGCTGTTCATCACCCTCTATAAGCCGACCGAGCCGATGGTTAAGGAAGCGATTGGAGAGGGCTACTACACCAGTCCCGTAACTGGCAAGGAATTCCGCAAACTGCAAATTCTCACCATTGCCGGACTGTTGAACGGCAACGAACGGGCGGAATACCCCGACTTTTCCTATGGCGCTACCACCTTCAAAAAAGCCAAGCTAGAAGCCAAGACCGGAAAACAGGAAGACATGTTCTGAGCAGGACTTGCCCACAGCGCCCAAGTGCCAACGGTTTTTCAATTGCTGTCCGCAAGACCAATTGCCTCCTGCAAGACCCGCAAGAAAGAGGTGACGCGAAGGGGATGGGGCGGTATCATTTCCTTCTTTGTCCCATCTGGTTTTTTCCGTGTCTATCTCCCGATTTTTTCGCCTTCTGATGATCGTCTGCTGTCTGGCATTTGGCGCGGGCGGCGCGTTCGCGCAAAGCTGGGGGAGCGACTCCCTGCCGGAACTGGGTGATTCCGCAAGCGCCCTCATCTCGCCGCAACTCGAAAAGAAAATCGGGCAGGAAATCATGACCAATATCCGCCAGAAAGACCCGAGCTTTCTCGACGACCCGGAAGTGGAAGCCTATCTGAACCGCATCGGCAACCGGCTTGCCGCCGCCAGCCCCAATCCGGGCATCGGCTTTTACTTCTTCCCCTTGAACGACCCGATGATCAACGCCTTCGCCACCTTTGGCGGTTTTGTGGGCGTCAACTCCGGCCTGATTCTCGCTGTGCGAAATGAATCCGAACTGGCGGGGGTGCTGGCGCATGAAATTTCGCACGTCACCCAGCACCATCTGGCGCGGGGCATCGTCCGCCAGCAACAGCTTTCCACCGCTACCCTGCTCGCGGTGGCGGTTGCGATTCTGGCCGCTCATTCCAATCCAGACGTGGCGGTTGCTGCCGTTGCGGGCAGCACGGCAGGCGCGATCCAGACGCAGTTGGGCTATTCCCGCGATTTTGAGCGCGAAGCGGACCGGATTGGCTTGCAGACCTTGACCAAAGCCGGGTTCGATACGCGCAGCATGTCCTCTTTTTTCAGCCGTTTGCAACAGGCCACCCGCGCTTACGAAAACAACGCGCCGGCCTATCTGCGTACCCACCCGCTCAACACGGAGCGTATTTCCGACATGCAGAACCGCGAACAGGCGCTTCCCTACCGGCAGCATGTGGATAGTCTGGAATTCCGCCTCGTTCGCGCCCGGCTGGATGCCATGCGCGGCACGCCCGACGAAGCCGTTGCGCGTTTCTCTCAACTTCTGGCAGGCCGCAACATTCTGGAAAATCGCTATGGCCTTGCCGTCGCGCAGGCACGGAAAAAGGATTGGGCTGCGGTAGAAAATACCCTGACTGCCACGCCCAAAGAAAACAAGGAGATTTCTCCCTTAATTGAGCGGCTCCACGCCGAAGCCAGGGTCAAGCAGGGGAATATTGATGGCGGATTGGCTGCCTTCAAGGCGGCGCTTGCGCGTTTTCCCGAAGCGCGGGCGCTTGTCTATAGCTATGCGGAAAGTCTGCTGGAGACGCGCCACCCGGAAGAAGCCCTGCGTTTTCTGGAACAATCCGTTCGCAAGCACAATCAGGATGCCCGCCTGTATAAACTGCTGGCGCAGGCAAATGCCCAGACCGGCCATCCTGGCGCGCAACATCAGGCGCTGGCAGAAGCCTATGTTTTGGAAGGCGCGTTGCCTGCCGCCATCGAACAACTGGAACTGGCGCAAAAATCGCCGGGGAATGATTTTTATCGCGCCTCGGCCATTGACGCTCGCCTGCGCGAACTGAAAAAACGGCAGCAGGAAGCGGCGCGCGCCGCGCTTTGAGGCGAATCACCAAGCCCCGCAAGGAAAGGATCGGTATGGATTTCGACTGCGAACTGGATGTAGCCGGACTCAATTGTCCGCTGCCGATTCTGCGTACCAAAAAGGCGCTCTCCGGCATGGAAAGCGGACAGGTCTTGCGGGTACTCGCCACCGACCCCGGTTCGCGCCGCGACTTTCAGGACTTTGCCGACCAGACCGGCAACGCGCTTCTGGCAACCCACGAAGAAAACGGCCTCTTTGCATACTTTTTACGTCGCCGCTAGGTCTTGCGTCTTGCAGACGGCGATTGAAAAACCATCTCCCTCTGCAAAGCCCGTTGAGTTTGAAATTGTCCGTAGGGGCGGCAATCTGCCGCCCGCAGCCTGCATCCCGCTACGACTTTGAGGTTCAGGATGTTTTTTGGTTGCCCATGTTCATCTTTCGCGGCGACTTCGGTTTTACTAGCAGCCACCTTTACTGGGTCCAGATACATACAGACAAGATGTAGCACCATCTTTACACCAATCAGCGCCATCCATTCCCTTGGCAGAGCCGCAATTCGGACTCAGCCAGCGTGCCGAAGCCTGTAACTGCCCACCTCCTCCGCACTGGTTGTTTCTAGCGGACAAGGACAAGGTCCAGGTGGTATAGGGGGAACCGCCGCCGAAGGTGTATTCAGCCTTGCCGCTCACACTTGGGCAGGTAAAAGAAGCCTTTAGTTTATTACTCACCAGTGGCGAAACGTTAGAGGTGCATTTTTCACGCTGCGGAACTGGTGCAAGCATGTGTTTCGTGATGGTTGTCGCATCTTCAGGCTTGACGCAGAACTGGAAGACATAACCAAACATTTCACCCATTCTGAAATTGCTATGCTTTGCCCTCTTCATCGTGGCGTCCACTTCCTTGCGCTGGTCAGGTGACAAACTCTCGTATCCCGGTATCTGTGTGGCATCTCCCCCCGCCATCGCGGCATTATTAATTTGCTGCACCTGCTTAGCTGCCAACCTCATTGCTTCTTCCATTTCCTTGCGCTCGTCAGGCGGCATACCGGCAAACATCATGTCGGTATCCGGTGGCGAGACGGTCATTTCCCAAAGCCCCACTTTGACGGTTGGATTGACGCCAGTGACGGGCGCAGACGAGCACGCGCTCAGCCAACGTCCCGACATCTGCTCTTCACGTTGTTGTCCCTTTATAAGCAGGGTCATAGTGTAGGCTGTATCGCTCTGGAAGGTGACTTGACCTTCGCCACTGGCAGGCGGCGCGGTACAGGTAAAGGTGATACTGGCCGTATTGCCGGTCAGGGGCGAAGTTTTTGTGGTGCACTTCCCTTGCCGTTGAACCGGCACAATCCCCTGTTTAGCCTCTTCGGGCGTGATGCAAGCCTGAAATTTTTCCTTCCCGCTGACTTCCCAAAGCCCCGGCTTGATGCTCTGGGCAGAGGCGGTTACGGCAAAGCACACGCCCAACAAAACGCACAGATTATGCGCGGCAAGACGCAAATATGCCGCTAGAATGCGGGGGGGGGGGGGGGGGGGGGGGGGGTGCATGTCATTAAAGAGGTGTGGGCTGCAA
>JAISSL010000203.1 GCA_031273145.1 Zoogloeaceae bacterium
GTTCCAGCGCTGCGCGATGTTGTACGTGTCAATTACGCGCAGGGTTTTGCTTTTGACTTAACACAGCACGGTTTCCTGAAGGTGGAGGCCGAATGCGGAACCGTAGGAACGGTTGAACAGGATATTCACCTTGAAGCCCGGACGCTCAAGAAAATTCGTCACGTTGAGCAACTGGTTCTGGGTCATCATCAAAAAATCCACCTCTCCCCGTTCCAGGGCGTCGAAAGCCTCGAAATTGCTCGTGTATTCCACGGTATTCTTGTGTTCGGGAAACCAGGTGCGGAACATTTCGGCATAGCCGGTGCCCGCAGGCAAACCCACCCTGGCGTAAAGAATCTCGTTCAACACGATGTTGGGATGGTCAATGCGGGAGAGGAGCGCGTACTTGTCGGTCTGATTGGGGATGTCCGGCCACAGGAAACGCCCCAGCCGCTCTTCGGTCGGGATCAGTTCGGTGACGATGGCCACCTCGCCGCGTTCCAGCATGGCCAGAATGTCAGGCCATTGAACCCGCTCCTCATAGGCGCGTTTGAAGGTAAGTCCGGTAAGCAGCTCAATTTCTTTCAGCACGTCAATGGCGATTCCCTGCCACACTTCTTCCTGCTCGTTGTAGAAGCTAGCCGGGTAGTTATCGTATTCGACCGCGAGAAGAATCGGTATATTCGCCGCGACATGCTCGCGGATGTACGCCTTTTCTTCGGCATTGAGTTGCGAGAACAGCTTGTGACGACGATAGGCGGCATACCCCTGGTTGTATAACAGGGTCAGATGGTAGGTGCTGCCGTGGAGCAGCGCCTTTTGCACGACGGAGATGATGGGCGCCAGCTCAGGGTTTTGCGTGGTCAGGGAAACCGGGCTGTACACGAGCGGATAAAAATCCTCAATCACCATGTCGCCATACGCTTCAAACGCGGCTTCCGCCGGGCTTTCATCAAAAAAGGCATCAACCCGGTCGTCTTGCAGCAGGCGATACACGTCCACATAGTTGCCCACAAAGACTTCTTTAGAATCCTGGCGCAAAAACGGCCACACCAGATCGCGCGTGGTCGTGCCTTCCAGAAACGCATAGCGCAGGGGGCGCAGCTTTTCGATTCTGGAGAGCGCCTCGTCGCCCTTGACGCTCATCCGCTTGATGGTGCGCTCGGCAATGGGGTCGGTCATGAAATAGTTGAGGCGGCGTTCCTCCGTAGCGGTCATCTCGCCGGTGAAGTCGACGGCATGGGATTGCAACCCGGCAACCAGGTCGTCCCATTCATACACAGCCGGCTTGAAGGACACCCCGAACAGGGTCGTCAGCCAGTCGCACAGCAAAACGGAATAGCCGCCCGCGCTGCCATCCTCTTCGCTGAAAAACTCCGTGCTCGGATTCATGCCGAAAACGAATGAGCGCTTTTCCGCCTGGAAGCGTTTGATGGCGGCAATTTCCTCGGCAGTCACGCCGGGAATGTCGTGAAATGAGGTATAGACCGGGTGTTCCTGAATGGCGTTCGACGGCGCTTGCGGCGCGCAGCCGAAAACGAAGAGGAAAAGGATGCCGAAAAACAGACAAAGCGTTTTCGTGTTCATGTGCCTTCCGCCTGAAAAATGAGCAACAACAAGCGTCATAGCCCGCCTCCGATAAGCGCGTTTATGGCCTCAGCCGCCTTATTGAAATCCCCAAAGAAAACATGCTTGGCGATGTCTATCACCGCCCTGTACGTTTCGGGCGCGAGAGGAAGGGCTTGCAACTTCACCAGCGCGGCATCAATTTCGCTCATATCCTTTGTTTCCAGGGCGGCCTTCAACCGCATCGCGGCTTCACGCGCCTGAGTGGTTGTAGCGTTTTCCGAGGCGCGTTCGCCGTTTGCCGCCGCCCCGCTCTTGTCCGCCGCCAATACCCTTTGCTGTTCCCTTTGCTGTTTTGCGGCAGGAATCCATTTTTGCAGCAGGGCATCCAGTTCGTTCGTCGCAATGGGTTTGGCGAGAAAATCATTGAAGCCGTTGGCCAGGAACATCTCCTTCATCCCGGAAACGGCGTTGGCGGTAAGCGCCACGATAGGCAGTTCCGTAAAACGCCCGCCCAGGGCGCGAATGGCCGCCGTAGCTTCCATGCCGTCCATTTCCGGCATCATGTGATCCATGAACACCAGATCGAATGGCCGCGCCTTGACCAGTTCCACGGCCTCCCGACCATTCAGGCAGGTGAGGACGCGCATCTTGTAGGATTCCAGCAAGCCTTCGGCGACCATCAGGTTGATCTGGAAATCGTCCACGACCAGCACTTCGGCATCCGGCGCGGTAAAGCTGGCGCTTTGCGTCTCAATGGGGTGTGCCGAGGTGGCGGCTATATCGCCCATCGGCTTCCAGTCATGCACGGTCTGCATCAGGGTCGCGGTAAAGGCAGAGCCTTTGCCGTACTGGCTCGCCGCCGTAATGTCGCCGCCCATGAGCTGACACAGGCTGCGGGTGATGGAAAGCCCCAGCCCCGTGCCTTCGATGGAACTGTTGCGCTTTTCATCAATGCGGCTGAAGTCGCCGAACAGTTTGGGCATATCTTCCGGCTTGATGCCGATGCCGCTGTCCTCGATGGTCAGGGTCAGCCGTATCGTATGTTCCTCTGTCCGCGCCCCGGCAACGGAAAATTTGATAAAGCCTTTTTCCGTGTATTTGACGGCATTGCTCAAAAGATTGAGCAGAACCTGTTTGACGCGCCCAACATCGCCAACCAGGGCGTAGGGAAGATTCGGATCAACCGTTACAATCAGTTCAAGCTCTTTTTCCGCCACGCGAAGGCGCACCATGGTCAATGCGTCATTCAACAGGGAGGCGGTTTCATAGGGCGCGCAGGTGAGTTCCAGATGCCCGGACTCAATTTTGGAAAAATCGAGAATGTCGTTGATGATAGAGAGGAGAGACGCCCCGGCGCTGCGGATGTCCGAAATATATTTCAGTCCCTTGGGCGAACCGTAATCCCGTTGCGCCAGTTCGCTCATGCCGATCACCGCGTTCATGGGGGTGCGGATTTCATGGCTCATCCGCGCCAGAAAAATGGATTTGGCCTTGGAGGCCAGGGTCGCCTGCTCATTTGCGAGGACGAGATCATGATTTTGCCGTTCTATGGCCTGATTCATTTTTGAAACATACGAATTGAATAGAACGACAATGAGTACGCTCATTACAAAAATGAACAGGAAAATCTGCGCGAACTTTGTGTCGACAAGATCGAAAAACTTTATTGAACTGCTGCACACTATATACCACTGCAAAAGTGGAATCGAGCTGACGCAATACAGCACGTCATCATGCGTGAAAAACTGGATGTCGGAATTTTGCATGTCTTTCGTAACGGATACGATTTTCCCGCCAACCTCGCCAAGATGGTCGGGCAACCGCGCCTTGTCAAACACCAGACGCGCATTTTTACTGACGGTAATTTCCGAAAGTTCGTTGAACATGTATAACGAGATGGTATCGTCAATCACCATGATGGATTTAAGAAAATTATCAATGTTGATGGCGGTTCCCAGTATTCCAACCGGTTTTTTGGCGTCTGAAAAGACGGGCGCGTTGACCCAGAGATTCGTCTCGCTCAGGTCGGGATTGTAATTGATGTTGAAATTGTAGGTATCCGTCTCATACAAGGTCATGTTGTACCAGTAGTTTTCCTGAAGAGACGGGTCCAGAGTAAACGGTTCCCGGTTGTTTCTATGGAACTGTTTATCAACGTCGCTGACCCAGAATATGGATTTGTCTTCAAAATTTCTCCGGTAGGATTCCAGTTCGGCCAAAGCGTTTTGCGCCAGTTTAGCGTCCGTCGGGTTCATGAAATGTTTTTGTACGACGGGTGAATCCGCCATTTTTTTGACCAGGGCTATTTCACTGTTTACCACGGTCGCCAGACGCAATCTCGCATTTTCAGAGGTGATGGCCAGTTTGTCCGCGACGGCGTTTTGCCCGAATTCGCGCGTGATGAAAACGAACGCGAACGACAGGAGCAGGGAAATGCACAGCAGAGTCAGGCAGGAGAATATCCTGAAGCGGATAATCGTCGACTTGCGATCGAATAGGGTATGGCTCATTTCTCGATGCCCCTGAACATGTCCGTATTTTTCGCAAACAGGTCAACCAGCGCCGGATCGAAATGTTTTCCCCTGCCATCCAGAATGATACGCACGGCCTCATCATGGGTGAACGCCTTTTTGTACGGACGTTCGGCAGTCAGGGCGTCATACACGTCGGCAATGGCCATCAAGCGACCGAGAAACGGGATGTTTTCGCCGGAAAGTTTGTAAGGATACCCCGTGCCGTCCCATTTTTCGTGGTGGTATCCGGCGAAGATTTTTGCGTAATGCAAAAAGGCGCTGTCGTCCTCGCCGTCGTCCAGATTCTCGATAAAGTGGACGCCGAGAACCACATGCTGCTGCATGGCGGCGAATTCTTCATCCGTCAGTTTTCCCGGCTTCTTCAGGATGCTGTCGCTGATGGCGATCTTGCCGATGTCGTGCAGCTGGCAGGATTGACACAGCAGTTCGACATCCCAGCCTTCGATCTCATCTGCCCAAAGGCCGCTCTTGATGACGGCGTTGAGGAGAATCCCCAGATAGCGCCGCGTGTTTGCGATGTGGTTGCCCGTTACGCCATCCCGGCCTTCGATCATTTCCGCCATGGCGGTCAGGAGCTTGTTCTGGAGCTTGAGGATGGTTTTCGTCTTCTCCACGACCATGCCCTGGAGATTGTCGTTGTAATGCTGGAGTTCGTTCTTCTGCGCTTCCAGAACATGCTTCTGATCTTCCAGCAGCAGATGCAGTTCAATGCGTTTCAAGAGGAGCGGCGGGGAAAAGGGCTTGGCGACATAATCCACGGCGCCGAGTTCCAGTCCCTCCAGTTCGCTGATTCCGTCATTCATGGCGGTCAGGAAGATGACCGGAATATCCCGCGTTTCCGGGCGTCCTTTCAGGATTTTGATTGCCTTAAACCCGTTCATCTCCGGCATATCCACATCCAGAAGGATCAGTTCCGGCTTGCTCCACTCCAGGGTTTCCAGCATGATGGCGGCAGAACCCGCAGTCAGCACCTTGTAGTTCTCCGACAAGGCCGCTTTTCCGGCCATCAGATTGGTGCCGCTGTCGTCCACCAGCATAACCAGCTTGGCGTCTTCGCTTCTCATGTGCGTTTCTCCTCATAGCCCTGTGCCGAGGGACAGGGACAAAAACCGCAGGGGCAGGCGGCGCCGGCGGGAATTCGAGGCGAGCCGAAAGATTCAGCCGGGGAAAATGCCGTTCGACCGCGCAGGGATAACCTGTTGATTGCAAAGGGTTTTATGGAGGACGTTGAAAAATTCCCCAAAATGCCGGATGAAAATCCCGCCCGAGCAAGTGTTATTGACTATAACACAGTTATATGTCAGACAAAATAGTTGCGGGTCTTGCGTCCTCTGTGTTTTTAAAATCATTATCCAGGCGCGGCATGTGTTCGCAGTACAATTGCCGTCTGCATGACCGTTCTGAAGTGTCTTGCAAACGGCGATTGAAAAACCATCTGAAAATTGGAGTACGAATGATGAATGGACCTTTCATGCTGGACCTTGAAGGCGAGACCTTGAGCGATGTTGAGCGCGAACGCCTCAATCATCCGCTTGCGGGCGGGCTGATTCTCTTTTCCCGCAACTACCGCTCCATCCCTCAACTGACTGCCTTGATTGAGGAAGTTCGCGCCGCGCGTGACGCTTCCCTGCCGCCGCTGTTGATTGCGGTGGATCACGAGGGCGGGCGGGTACAGCGGTTCCGGGAAGGTTTTACCCGCCTGCCGTCCATGCGCTCTCTGGGGAGACGTTGGGAAGAAGATGCCGACGCGGCGCTTATGGAAGCAAAGCAAATCGGCTATCTGCTGGCGGCTGAACTGCGCGCGGTGGGCGTGGATTTTTCCTTTACGCCGGTGCTGGATTTGGATTATGGCATTTCAGCGATTGGCGACCGCGCCTTGCATCGTGACCCGGATACGGTAATTCTGCTGGCGAGCCGTTTGCTGGAAGGCTTGCGACAGGGCGGCATGGCTTCCTGCGGCAAGCATTTTCCGGGGCATGGGGCGGTCACGGCGGATTCCCATCTGGAAACGCCGGTGGATGCGCGTGACCTCATCGCCCTGGCTGATGACCTTAAGCCCTATCAAGCCTTGCCGCTGGCGGCCATCATGCCTGCCCATGTGATTTTTCCGCAGGTGGATACAAGTACCGCCTGTTTTTCGGACTTTTGGCATCGTTATCTGCGGGAAAAGTTGGGCTTTCAGGGGGCGGTATTCAGTGATGATTTGTCCATGCAGGGCGCAGGGTTTGCGGGCGATATGCTTGCCCGCGCCGAAGCCGCTTATGATGCGGGTTGCGACATGCTGCTGATCTGCAATCAGCCGTCCGAAGCGGAAAAGGTTTTGCGGGGCTGGCATCATGCGCCGGACGCAACGCGCAGCGCGCGCATCAGCCGCCTGTTGCCGTCCGATGTCGCGCCCGATTGGGCGACCCTGCAAACCCTGCCCGCCTATCAGGAAGCCGTCGCGACCGCGCATCGCCTCTGCCTGATGGTGGAATGAACGCCTCCATTTCTTCCCTTGCCTCCCTGTTTCCGCCGCCGCCTTTGCCCAGGCCGGGGCATAAGGTCGAGTGGCAGGCAGAGGTCGGCAGCGCGGATGCCCTTTTGCTGGCGAGCGTTGCGGAACAAAGGGCAAAGAGCGCGGGGATATTGACCATCGTGACCGCTCATGCCCTGGATGCGCGGCGGCTTCAGGAAGAGATTGCCTGGTTTTACCCGGCGGCGCGTCCTCATCTTCTGCCAGATTGGGAAACCCTGCCCTATGATGGCTTTTCGCCGCATCAGGATTTGATTTCCGAACGGCTGGCGACCCTGTGGGCAATGATGCAGGGAACCTGCAAGGTCTTGCTGGTTCCGGCGACCACTGCGGTTGCCCGCTTGTTGCCGCCTTCCTTTCTGGCGGCCTATGCCTTTTCTTTTGCGAAGGGCGAGAAGTTCGACAACGAGCGGTTTATCGCGCAATTGACCTTGGCGGGCTATACCCGCGTCAATCAGGTGGCCGCGCCGGGGGAATTTGCGGTACGCGGCTCCCTGCTTGACCTCTATCCGATGGGCGAACCCGCGCCGTTTCGGATTGACCTCTTTGATGACGAAATCGAATCCATCCGCGTTTTTGACGTGGAAAGTCAGCGCACCCTTTATCCGGTTGAGGCGGTACGCCTGTTGCCGGCGCGGGAATTTCCGCTGGATGATGCGGGCAAGGCCACCTTTCGCCGCAAATTCCGGGCGCAGTTTGAGGGCGATCCGGGCAAAAGCCGGGTCTATAAGGAAGTTTCAGCCGGGATTGCCAGCGCAGGCATTGAATATTTCCTGCCCCTGTTTTTTGAGGAGACCGCAACCCTGTTCAATTATATGCCGTCGGGGTCTGTGCTGGTGACGCATGGCGACGTGGCGGGAACCCTGGAGACTTTCCGGCAGGATACTGCCACGCGCTACGACATGCTGCGGGGCGACGCGACTACTTACGGGAATCGCCTGTTGCCGCCAGAGGCGCTTTTTTTGAGCCATGAGGAATTCTTTGCACAGGCTAAGGAAATGGGGCGGGCGCAGATTGCCCGTTCTGTTAAGCGGTTGTCGGAGCCATCGAACCCTGCGGATGCCGCCGATATGCCGAATGATGCGCCCTTGCCGGTTGCGGTCGACCGTCGTTCGGAAAATCCGCTGGCGGCGCTGAAGGCTTTTCTGGCGGGTTTTCCGGGGCGGGCGCTGGTGGTGGCTGAATCGGCGGGACGAAGGGAGACGATGGCGCAGTTTTTCGCGGGCTGCGGCCTGGTTCTGCCGGTCATTGAGGATTTTGCCGCCTTTTTGGCGGATGATCAAAAGGCTTTGCTAACCGTTGCGCCCTTGCAGGCGGGGCTGCGGCTCGATGCCCGGCTTGCCCTGATTAGCGAGACCGAGCTTTATGCGGATCGTCCGCATGGTCGCGCCAGAATGCGGCAAAAAAGTACGCTGGATAACTGGTTGCGCGATCTGGCGGAATTGAAGGTGGGCGACCCGGTTGTGCATGAATCGCACGGAGTAGGCCGCTATATGGGGCTGACAAGGATGAATACGGCGGAAGGGCAGGTGGAATTTCTCGAAATCCATTACGCAGAGGACGCAAGGCTGTTTGTCCCGGTCTCCCAGTTGCAGGTGGTTTCCCGCTATTCCGGCGCGAACCCGGAAAACGCGCCCTTGCATGTTCTGGGTTCCGGGCAGTGGGAAAAGGCGCGGAAGAAGGCGGCGATGCAGGCGCGGGACGCGGCGGCGGAATTGCTGAACCTTTATGCGCGACGCGCGGCGCGAAAGGGACATGCCTTTGAATTTGGCGTGGCGGATATTGAAACCTTCGCGGCGGGCTTTGGCTTTGAGGAAACGCCCGACCAGCAGGAAGCCATTGAGGCGGTGTTGACGGATATGCGTTCCGAAAAACCGATGGATCGGCTGGTGTGCGGCGACGTGGGCTTTGGCAAGACGGAGGTAGCCTTGCGGGCGGCTTTTGCGGCGGTAGAAGATGGCAAACAGGTGGCGGTACTTTGCCCGACGACCCTGCTCTGCGAGCAGCACTTTCGTACCTTTACCGACCGTTTTGCCGACTGGCCGGTACGGGTGGCGGAACTCTCCCGCTTTCGGAGCGCGAAGGAATCCGCAGGCATCTTGCGGGATTTGGCGGAAGGCAAGATTGACATCGTGCTGGGTACGCATAAATTGCTGGGCAAGGAGGTGCAATTTGCCCGCCTTGGTCTGGTGGTGATGGATGAGGAACATCGTTTTGGGGTGCGCCAGAAGGAAGTTTTGAAGGCGCTGCGCGCGGAAGTGGATGTGCTGACCCTGACCGCGACGCCGATTCCGCGCACCCTCGCCATGAGTCTGGAGGGTTTAAGGGATTTTTCCGTGATTGCCACCGCGCCGCAAAAGCGCCTTGCGATCAAGACCTTTGTTGCCCCAAGTTCCGGCGGCCTGATTCGGGAAGCGGTACTGCGCGAATTAAAGCGCGGCGGCCAGGTTTATTTTCTCCATAACGAAGTTGCCAGCATCGAGACCATGCGGGCGCGGCTTGCCACCCTCGTGCCGGAAGCGACGATTGCGGTAGGGCACGGGCAAATGCCGGAACGCGAACTGGAACGGGTCATGCGCGACTTTATGGCGCAACGGGTCAATCTGCTGCTGTGCACGACCATCATCGAGACGGGCATTGACAATCCCCATGCCAATACCATTCTCATTCACCGGGCGGATAAATTTGGTCTGGCGCAGTTGCACCAGTTGCGGGGGCGGGTTGGGCGCTCTCACCATCAGGCGTATGCGTATCTGCTGGTGGAAGAGGGGATTGGCAAGCAGGCGCGGCAACGTCTGGAGGCCATTCAGGCGATGGAAGAACTGGGTTCCGGCTTTTATCTGGCGATGCACGATCTGGAAATCCGGGGCGCGGGCGAGGTGCTGGGTGAACACCAGTCGGGCGAGATGCAGGAAGTAGGCTTCAATGCGTTCATGGAGATGTTGAATCGCGCCGTGGCGGTCTTGAAGGCGGGCGGGGCGGTCAATGCCGAGGAACTCTCCTTGCCCTCTGGTCTTTCCGGCGAGATTCATCTTTCGGTTCCGGCGCTTCTACCCGATACCTATTGCCCCGACGTGGAGGAACGCCTGAACCTCTACAAGCGGCTGGCGAACTGCGAGCGGGATTGCGAAATTGACGCCATGCAGGAAGAGTTGATTGACCGTTTTGGCGCATTGCCGCCGCAGAGCCAATCCCTGCTGGCGACGCATCGCCTGCGCCTTTTTACGCGCCCGTTCGGGGTGAAAAAGCTGGAAGCGACCGATGACCGCATTCTGGTTTCCTTTGCCCCCAACGCTTCGGATGCCTTATTGGACCCGACCCGGATTATCGCGCTGGTGCAAAAAGATCGCCGCTATCGCTTTGCGGGACAGGATAAACTCGCGTTGGAAGGGTATTATCCGACGCTGGAAGACAAAGTGGCAGCTATCCGGGAACTGCTGGCATCCCTGCAATGAAGCGGGACAAACAACAAGGACGACCATGAAGGAATTCATTGAATTTATCAAGTGTCTGTGGAAAGGCTTCCCGGACAACAATCCACAGGAGGAAGAATGGGCAGCATGGCATTTTCCGCAGGACCAGTCTTCCTCAGCTCACGGTGGTGGGAACACAAGGAGATTCATGGAAAAGCTCAACCAAACGCCAACGATAGTGAAACTGTTCATTGCGCTTTTGACCATTATCACACTGAGCTACCTCTGGGTGCTGACCAGCGCCAAACTTGAACTCGGCGGCAGTCGACTCAATCAACAGGTATTGGGCAAGGCATCATGGTTTGACGCGCAGCAAATGGAACAAGGGCACCGCGATGGCGTTTTTGCCACGCCCCAGGGGGTCTGGCTGGTTTCTTACCATAAGGAGATGAATCTGAATGAAGTGCCCAAAGAGGCGCTCAATCTGGAGACGCTGTTGCCCAAGCAATCAGAGCGCGAGCAAACCGTTCGTATGATGTCTCACTTGGGCTGGCGTCGGGCGCTGTCGCCCTACGGTTGGGAGGATGTGGCGCCTGGTGGTGAAAAGCAGGGAGTCTCCCTGATTTCTCGCCTGGGCGAAGATGGCATGTTCCATGTGTTGGCCTTTGTCAGAGACGATGCAAGTCTGGTTGCTTCTCCAGATGGAACGACCCTGTTCTTGTTGACGGATATAGACCTTCCGTATGAAGGAGGATACCCCCATCGGGAGGCTGTTTTCCGCACGGACGATCAGGGAAAAACCTGGCAACCTCTTCTGAAAGAGGGCTTCATGGCCGAAGCAAATCCATCTCCATTATTATCGGAGCCATACTTTTACAACAATAATGAAGTCTGGGCATGGGGAAGTAGTTATGACCCATTGAGTGGTAGTGACCATGAGACGCTTTTTTATTCGCCAGATCAGGGCGTGCATGTGGAACCTGTCGAGAATTTGGAAGAATTGTTTGTTGATGAGCGCGCGGATAGGGAGTCCCTCTCCACAATCGAGGCGCATCTCGTCCAATTGAATGCGCGGCAGGCGAAAATTTGGGTTAGTCAGCGTTATTGGGATGGTTCTCGTTGGGCGCAGGTTACGCGCGAAGCGCAACTAATACGCGAAGAGGGCGTCTGGAGGCGTGATAAA
>JAISSL010000293.1 GCA_031273145.1 Zoogloeaceae bacterium
GCGTCCCATTTGCTATAATGCTGCCCTTTTCATCACCACGCGATAAAGCGGGGAACACTTTGCCCATGCAGTCTTACGATTTGCCCGACGAGCGGGGACATTTCGGCATCTACGGCGGAATCTTCGTCGCCGAAACCCTGATTGCCGCGCTGGAAGAACTAAAGGACGCCTACCTTGCCATGCGGGATGACCCGGCCTTTCTGGCCGAGCTTACGCATGAGCTGAAACACTACGTCGGGCGGCCAAGCCCAATCTATCACGCCCGTAGGCTATCCGAATCCCTGGGCGGGGCGCAGATTCTTCTGAAGCGCGAAGACCTGAATCACACGGGGGCGCACAAGGTCAACAACTGCATCGGGCAGGCGTTGCTTGCCAAGCGCATGGGCAAACCCAGGGTGATTGCCGAGACCGGCGCGGGGCAGCATGGCGTGGCAACGGCTACCGTGGCCGCCCGTTACGGCTTCGAGTGCGTGGTCTATATGGGTTCCGAAGATATGAAACGGCAGGCCGCCAACGTCTATCGGATGAAACTTCTGGGGGCTACCGTGGTTCCGGTAGAATCCGGCTCGAAAACGCTGAAAGACGCATTGAACGAGGCCATGCGCGATTGGGTCACGAATGTTTCCGATACGTTCTACATCTTGGGCACGGTTGCCGGACCGCATCCCTACCCAATGCTGGTGCGCGATTTTCAGACGGTGATCGGCAGGGAGTGCCTCGCGCAAATGGAAGAATCCTTCGGTCGCCAGCCGGACAGGGTGCTTGCCTGCGTAGGGGGCGGTTCCAACGCTATCGGCATTTTCCATGCCTACATCCCCCATGAAAATGTGCGCCTGATTGGCGTGGAAGCCGCCGGCGCGGGAATTGAAACCGGACGGCACGCCGCGCCGCTCACCGCCAACGCAAAAGTAGGCATTCTGCACGGCAACCGCACCTATCTGATGCAGGATGAAAACGGGCAGATTATCGAAACCCATTCCGTTTCCGCCGGCCTCGATTATCCGGGCGTGGGGCCGGAACACGCATGGCTGAAAGACAGCGGTCGCGCCGAATACGTCGCCGTGACCGATACCGAGGCGCTTGAAGCGTTCCACGCCCTTTGTCGGCTTGAAGGCATTCTCCCGGCGCTGGAATCCGCGCACGCTCTGGCACAAGCCATGAAAATCGCGCCTCTGCTGCCCCGCGACCAGCTTTTACTGGTCTGCCTTTCCGGGCGCGGCGACAAGGATATGCACACCGTCGCCGAACAATCTGGAATCCGGTTCTGATATGTCGCGCATCCAAACCACCTTCCAACGCCTGCAAGAACAACGCCGAAAGGCACTGATTCCCTTTCTTACCGCAGGGTTTCCCAGGCCGGAATTAACCGTCTCGCTCATGCACACGCTGGTAAAATCCGGCGCGGATCTCCTCGAACTGGGCATTCCTTTCTCCGACCCGATGGCGGATGGCCCCACCATCCAGCGCGCTTCCGAAGCCGCGTTACGCCACGGCATGAGCCTGAAAAAGGCGCTGGCACTGGTCAAACAGTTCCGGGAAACGGATACCGTAACTCCCATCGTGTTGATGGGCTACGCCAACCCCATCGAAGCGATGGGGCAGGAAGCGTTTGCCCACGCCGCAGCCGAGGCGGGCGTAGATGGCATCCTGACGGTCGACTATGCCCTGGAAGAATCGTCCGAATTCGCCGCGTTGCTGGAAAAATTCGGACTGGATGCCATTTTCCTGCTCGCCCCGACTTCGAGCCACGAGCGTTGGGCGCAATTGCAAACACTCGCGCGCGGGTACGTCTATTATGTCTCCTTAAAGGGCGTGACCGGCGCGGGCGGGCTTGACCTGGCGGAAGTTGCCGCGCGCGTAACCGCCATTCGCGCAACCCTGAATCTTCCAGTTGGCGTCGGCTTTGGCATCCGCGACGCAGAAACGGCTGCTATCCTTGCAAGGCACGCAGATGCTATCATTGTCGGCAGCCGCCTGATCGAAGAACTGGAACATGCGCCCGTCGGCGAAGAACTTGCGCGAATCGCCGCCTTAACCCTTGAGCTGCGTCGTGGTCTGGATAGCGTCCAGCCCGCCCCGTCGCACAACCCAGAAAGAGGATGACATGAGTTGGCTAAACACACTCCTTCCACCCAAAATCAAGCACGAGAGCGGCGCAGTGCGCCGTTCCAGCCTGCCCGAAGGGCTATGGAACAAATGTCCGGCCTGCGAAGCCGTGCTATACGCCGTCGAACTGGAAGCCAATCTCCAGGTCTGCCCCAAATGCGCCTACCACTTTCGCCTGAAAGCCCGGCAACGTCTGGATATGCTCCTCAACCCGGAAGGGCGGCTGGAAATCGGCTCGGAAATTCTGCCGCTTGACAGCCTTCGCTTTAAGGATCGCAAAACCTATCCCGCCCGCCTGAAAGAAGCCGCCGAACAATCGGGAGAAACCGAGGCCATCGTCGTTCTGCAAGGCGCGATCAAGGAAATTCCCGTCATTGCCGCCTGCTTTGAATTTGAATTCATGGGCGGTTCTATGGGCGCGGTGCTGGGCGAACGTCTGACACGCGGCGTTCGCGCGGCGATTGAAGAAAATATCCCTTTCATTTCCATCTCCGCTTCCGGCGGCGCAAGAATGCAGGAAGGGCTGTTTTCGCTCATGCAGATGGCAAAAACCACGGCGGCGCTCTCCAAACTCGCGGAGCAGAATCTCCCCTTCATTTCCATCCTGACTGACCCCACCATGGGCGGCGTTTCCGCCAGCTTTGCCTTTGTGGGCGACGTGGTTCTTGCCGAACCCGGCGCGTTGATCGGCTTTGCCGGCCCGCGTGTCATCGAGCAGACAGTGCGGGAAAAACTGCCGGAAGGCTTTCAGCGTTCCGAATTCCTGCTCGAAAAAGGCGCGCTTGACCTGATTGTCGACCGGCGCGAAATGCGCGACACCCTGGCGCAAATCCTCTCCCTCCTGCAAAAACTCCCGGAACCCGTGTAGATACCGACTACCCATCCCGACAACCATCTTTCTGGAACGCCGTCATGAACCCGTCTGGTCAGGAAAGGAAATTCGAGCCGGTTGGAAGATTCGTCAAAAAACTGGTTCTGCCGCTTGGCGTCGTGGTTTTGCTCATGACGCTTGGCGTCGCGGTTTTGTTCATGGGGGCAGGGGAACCGGGTAAGGCCGAGGATGCTGCGGCCTCCCATGACGAAATCGCTCAATGTTCTGACAACAACAATTCATCTGACGCACACGAACAAGCCGCAAAGGCGATCGTCGACCAGGGGGTTGCTTTAATGGGACAGAGTAGGGTCAAGGAAGAAATCGCCCTCTATGATGAAGTCGTCCGTCGTTTTGGCAATGACGATTCCCCAGGTGCGCGCGCGCAAGTCGCAAGGGCGCTCTCCCACAAGGGTTTTGCCCTTTGGGACGACACTCAATTAGGGGAGGCAATCGGCATCTTTGATGAAATTATTCAGCGTTTTGACAAGGACAAATCACCCTGTGTGCGTGTATGGGTCGCAAAGGCGCTCAACTTCAGGGGGGATACCCATTATTTAATACTCGAAACCAATGCGGCAATCGCATTCTATGACGAAGTTGTCCAGCGTTTTGGCAATGATGATTCACCCGGCGTGCGCGAACAAGTCGCAGAGGCACTCAACAACAAGGATGCGGTCAGAAGGTATCTGGCCTACGTGGTTGAGAGTAACATCGCCCACTATGATGAAATCATTGAGCGTCCTGACAATGATGATTCACCCGACAGGCGTGAACAAGTCGCATGGGCGCTCAGCAACAAGGGCGAAGCCTTTGGGAAACAAGGCAAAACCAAGGAAGCAATCGCCCTCTTTGACGAGGTTATCCGTCGTTTTGGCAACGATGATTCACCTGAAGTGCGCGAGCAGGTTGCAGAGGCAAAAAAGTTACGAAAAGGGCTTTTAGGTCAATAAGGGGCAGGCCGGACACGCCCACCACAAACCTCTGCCCCGTCCTGTTTCCCGGCGCGATAAAAACCGTTTACCATTCGCGCTTTACTCCTGTCACCTGAGATTTTTCCAATGGCTCAATATGTCATGTCCATGCTCCGCGTGAGCAAAACCGTTCCGCCCAAGCGGCAGATCATCAAGGATATTTCCCTCTCCTTCTTTCCCGGCGCGAAGATTGGGCTGCTTGGCCTGAACGGCGCGGGCAAATCCACCGTGCTCAAGATCATGGCCGGGGTGGAGACCGAATTCGATGGCGAAGTGCAATGGCTGCCGAATCTTTCCATCGGCTATCTGCCGCAGGAACCGCAGCTCGACCCCACCAAGACCGTCAAACAGGAAGTGGAAACCGCGTTTGGCGAAATCACCGAGGCGCAAACCAGGCTCGAAGCCATCTATGCCGCCTATGCCGAGCCGGATGCCGATTTCGACAAGCTCGCCGAAGAGCAGGCCCGGCTTGAAGCCATCCTCGCCACCGGCGGTTCCGATCTCGAAAACCAGATGGAAATTGCTGCCGACGCCCTGCGGCTGCCGCCGTGGGAAGCGGAAATCGGCCACCTTTCCGGCGGCGAAAAGCGTCGCGTCGCGCTTGCCAAACTCCTCCTCTCCAAGCCCGACATGCTGTTGCTCGACGAACCCACCAACCATCTCGACGCCGAATCCGTCGAATGGCTTGAGCAGTTTCTCCAGCGGTTTCCCGGCACCGTCGTCGCCGTCACCCACGATCGTTATTTTCTCGATAACGCGGCGGAGTGGATTCTCGAACTCGACCGGGGGTGCGGCATTCCGTGGAAGGGGAATTACTCCTCCTGGCTCGAACAGAAAGAGACAAGACTGGAACAGGAACAAAAACAGGCCGACGCGCACATGCGCGCGATGAAGCAGGAACTCGAATGGGTGCGTTCCAACCCCAAGGCGCGGCAGGCAAAGTCCAAATCGCGCCTTGCCCGCTTTGAGGAAATGTCGAGTTTTGAGTATCAGAAGCAGAACGAAACCCAGGAAATTTTCATCCCCGTTGCCGAGCGGCTGGGCGACAAGGTGATCGAATTCAACGGCGTGACCAAAGCCTTCGGCGACAAGCTGTTGATGGATCGCCTCTCCTTTGCCGTGCCGCCGGGCGCAATCGTCGGCATCATCGGCCCCAACGGCGCGGGAAAATCCACCCTCTTCAAAATGCTCACCGGGCGTGAAACGCCCGATTCCGGCGAAGTCGTCATCGGCCAAACCGTCAAGCTCGCCTGTGTCGACCAGACGCGCGACTGTCTCGACGGCAGCAAGACCGTGTTCGAGGAACTGGCGGACGGCGCAGACCTGCTCACCATCGGCAGGTTCGAGATGCCAAGCCGCGCCTACATCGGGCGTTTCAATTTCAAGGGCGCGGATCAGGGCAAACAGGTCGGCAAACTCTCCGGCGGCGAGCGCGGACGGCTTCACCTTGCCAAGACCCTGATGGCGGGCGGCAACGTGCTGCTGCTCGATGAACCGTCCAACGATCTGGACGTGGAAACGCTCCGCGCATTGGAAGATGCCCTGCTCGAATTCGCGGGCGTGGCGCTCGTCATCTCCCACGACCGCTGGTTCCTCGACCGCATCGCCACCCACATCCTCGCGGCAGAAGGCGATTCCCAATGGACGTTTTTTACAGGAAACTATCAGGAATACGAAGCGGACAAGAAAAAACGTCTGGGCGAAGAAGGCGCAAAACCGAAGCGAATCCGCTACAAACCCATTGCGCGGTAGGGGGCTTGAAATGTCTGATCTGGAACATGAGGACGTGACAGTAACGCTCACCGCCGACGAGGCGGTGGTGCTTTTTGAATTCCTTCAGAGATTTAGTGACACAGGCAAGCTCACCATTGAAGATCAAGCGGAGAAGCGGGCGCTGTGGAACTTGTGCTGTGTTTTTCAGAAAGCGTTGGTTAGTCCGTTTGACGCCTCGTATTCAGAGGTATTGCGGGCGGCACGAAATCGGCTGCGGGATGAAGAAGGGTAGCACTGACGGACATGTCCAACATTTCATTCAACCCGGACGCGCTGAAGCGTACCGATTCAAATGAGGGTTCTATGTCAGGTCGCATGAAAGCAGTCTGGTTCATTGTCAAGTGGCTCTGGTGGCTCGGAGTTGCCTATCTCCCGTATGCGCTGGACACGCTTCGGCAAGACTTCAGGGATAGCATCGGCTGCTCACC
>JAISSL010000271.1 GCA_031273145.1 Zoogloeaceae bacterium
GTGGGCAATGCCGAATTTTTCGGCGATGAACTGCGCCTGGGTTCCCTTGCCCGCGCCCGGCGCGCCTAGCAGGATGATTCGCATGTGTGTTCCCTCTTTGCGCGAAAGTCATGAAAAAACGCGCATTTTAGAGCGTTTTCGGTTCAATCGTGTACATTTGTGTACATTTTTGTGCACTTGACCTTCTCTGCCTCATTCCCGCGAGGTTGCGGAATCCAGACCTGGAACGGGATGCAGATTGCGTCCCCTACGAATTGTTCAATGTGCAGTGCTTTCAATGCGGATGCCATTGAATTTGTTTGTAGGGGCGGCGGATGCCGTCTGCAAGACCTGCCGCCCGCATCCTGCTTCCCCCATAATTCTGCCTACACGGGAATGACGAAGGTAGTTCCCACCTTTGCTGAAATGTTATGGGCGCGCTCATGTTTCAATTGTCTCAATAAAAGCGGCGATGCGCTCTATGGTCTGTTCGCTGTGCGTTAAGTGCGGAAAGTGGCCGCATTGTTCGACGACGTACAATTGCGTTTGCGGCGCGCGACGTTTGATGCCTTCAATCTGTTCCAGGGTGGCGTATTCGTCGTCGCTTCCCTGCATTGCCAGAATGGGGCAGGCGATGCGTTCCAGTTCTGCCGCGATGTTCCAGTCGCGCCGCGCCGGGTCTGACCAGACTTGTTGCCAGCCGTAGAAAACGGAATCCGGGTCGTGGTGATACCGCGCCATCTTTTCCCGCAGATTGCTGGTCTCAAAAGCCTGACGCGCCCGTTCGATTCCGGCAAGACAGATTTCCTCAACAAAATAGTGCGGCGCAATGACGACGATGCCGGCGAGGGGCAGAACCGCGCCTGCTGCCGCCAGCAAGGCAATCGTTCCGCCATCGCTGTGTCCAATCAACCAGGGGCGCTCAATATTCAGGGCATTTAAAAAGGCGGGCAGCGTATCGGCGGCTTCCCGTTCCAGATAATCGGGCGGTAATGGTTCATTTTGCGGACGAGGCGTGGAAGCGCCATAGCCATAGCGGGAATAGGCCAGTCCCTGCCGTTTCAGGCGGTTGCACAGCTCTTGCGGAAAGTTGCGCCAAAGCGTGACCGAACCCAAGCCTTCATGCAGGAACACGAGGGGAGAAGCGCCTGTTTCCGCTGCATCGGGCGTCAGATACGCATATTCCAGTTCCTGCGTTCTGCGCGGGGTGGTGAGAGAGATTTTATTATTGGATGTCATGAGAATCGCGGAAGTTGGCAAGGCGGGCGGTATGAACACTCCGTTCACTGATTTGATTCATGGCGCTTGTCCTTCCGAAGTTTCATTGATAAACACTTGCTTTTCCAAATACTCATCTGGTCCAAGTGGGCATCTGAACGACGAAGGATGTGCAGTCCCTGGGAAATCACCTCCTCTACGGATGTAGATAGCTGATTCCGCAAGGATCTTTTCGTCAAGGCGGCGAATTATCTTGGTTCCTATGCGGAATATCTCAGGATCACCCTTCCGATAATAGGTGTTTTCCCGCTTGTAAATGTACTCCGACTCCAGCGTGTTTTCTCCCTGAGCCGCTTTATCGAAATTCACCAGACCTCGCTTGTCGAATTTTTCTGGGGGCAACCTGACTGTCTCATACACCTTGACACCGCCATCAATGGCGCACAAACGTTTCACTTCAGTATCATAGCCGTCTTTCTGTTTTTTATAATACCAGAAGGTAGCGACCAGACAAATGAAGGCAACCAGCACAAAACTGAGGATGATGCTCCATCCTCCCTCACCACGATACGGGTAAGAAAGTCTGTTCTTGCTCATGGCGTTACTCCTTTTTCATCAAGACAATCGCGCAATTGTACTGCGCGATAGCGCGAAGCATCAGGGAATTCCCTCATGTTGTCTTGCAAAAACATTGCCGTCTGCAAGACCATGACTATAGGTTTGAAAACGGGCGAGGGCATCTGTCATTTCTTCTGGGGTGAGGCAGGAAGGCTCGCCGATCTGGCAGGCCAGCGCGTACTGCTGGCAGAGCGTTTCCAGTTCCTGCCCCAACAAAAGCGCCGTCTTCAAATCAGAAGCGCATACCACCATGCCATGATTGGCAAGCAGGCAGGCGGAACGGTCGCGCAAGGCTTCTGCCGCGCCGTTCGATAGCGCCTGACTGCCAAACGGCGCATAGGGCGCGCAGCGTACCGTATCGCCGCCAAAGCGGGCAATCATGTAATGAAAGGGCGGAATTTCCCGGCGCAGGCAGGCCAGCGCCGTCGCGTAAGGGGAATGCGCGTGCAGCGCCGCGCCCACATCCGGCCTGTTTGCGTAAAGGTCACGATGCAGCCGCCACTCCGAAGAAGGGCGCAGCCCCTCTGTTTCATCCCATTCGCCGGAAAGCGATACCCAGGGTATAGCATCAACCGTCAAATCCTCGTAAGCCATGCCGCTGGGCGTGACGTAAAAACCCGGCTGCTCATCCTTATCAAAGCGGCAACTCACATTGCCGCTTCTCCCCGGCATCAGTCCGGCAGAAGCGGCGCTTTGCGCCACTGCTATGAGTTCACGGCGTACATCAGGCATGGTCGCCCCCGGCTTTTTGCGGAAAGAGGGCGGCCAGCGCGGCGGCATTGGGCGCGCAAACGCCGCGTTCGGTAATGATGGCGGTAATACATTCCGCCGGGGTCACGTCGAAAGCCGGGTTGTAGATTGCGCTCGCGTCGTTTATCTGCTGGAGTTTTCCGCGCTCGCCGCTCTTATCCTGCCCATAGACAAAGCGCATTTCATCATCGTCGCGGATTTCAAGCGGAATATCCCTGCCGGTGGCGGCGGCAAAATCCAGGGTACTGCCCGGCGCGGCTACATAAAAGGGAATGCCGCAATAACGCGCCGCAAGGGCTTTCAAAGAGGTTCCCACCTTGTTGGCGACATCGCCATTGGCGGCGATTCTGTCCGCGCCCACGATGACGGCATCCACCCGCCCCTGCAACAGCAGAAGTCCAGCGGCATTGTCGGCGATCAGGGTATGCGGAATGCCCGCTTCAAAGAGTTCCCAGGCGGTCAACAAGCCCTGATTGCGCGGCCGGGTCTCCGATACCCAGACATGCGCCCGCAACCCCGCTTCCCGGCCGACATAAACGGGCGAGAGCGCGGTGCCATGCTCGACCGTGGCAAGCCAACCCGCGTTGCAGTGGGTCATCAGTTGCAGGGTATTGTCCCGCCCGGATTTCGGCTTGGCCGCAAGAATCGCTTGCAGCAGTTTCAGGCCATGCTCGCCGATAGCCCGGTTTTGCAGGGCATCTTCTTCGGCAATGGCATCCGCTTCTCTCCAGGCCGCAGCAGCGCGTTCGGCAACCGGCAGCGGATAGAGGCGTCTGCCCATCCGATCCAAAGCCCAGGCCAGATTGACCGCCGTCGGGCGCGTCGCGCCCAGCGCGGCAACGGCGGCATTCATGCTCCGGTCGCTCGCGTTCGCCCCAAGGCCGAGCGCCAGCCCATAAGCCGCAACCACGCCAATCAACGGCGCGCCCCGTACCTGCATATGCTGAATGGCAAATATTACTTCCTTCAGGCTCTCCAGCCGCTGCCAGTATTTGCGATAAGGCAGACAAGTCTGGTCGAGAATTTCCAGCCGTTCCTCCCCGTTTTCAGAGAAGCGGCGAAGCGGACGCAAGCGTGGCTTTTCGGTAGCGCGTTTTTGATGTGGCATGGCTTTAGAGTACTCTCCGTTGTTTTTCCTCTCCCGCCAGTGCGAGCGGGCGAGAGGCTTGCAGGGTCAAGCGCATCGAATGGAGCGTTTGCATGGGACGAATCATGGCTCCTTTGTTGGCCACCATGAGTAACAACGTTGAAAGTCTGTGGGTCTTTCCTCTGGAGGCGTATGGAGAAGCGGAATCAGCCAACTTTTGACCTCAATATCCTTATGTGATACCCATAAAGGCAGCGTGCGCGCCTCCTTTTCCGTGATTTGGGTCTCGTTGCCGAACAGGTCGACCTTCCAGAACGGCCCTACACCATAAGTAAAGAACACGTCGCGCTCTTCGCCGGGAACGAAGCCATGATGATGCCCGACAATCCGCCAGTCGCCATAATGCACCCATTCGCCAGTCGACTGAATGCGGATCTTCTTGCAATCAAAGAGGATGTAATCGTTGATGATAACTGGCTTGCCTATCCTTTTCGCCGATTCGATCTGTTCCGCCGTTACTTCCGGTCGCGGTAAAAGCAAATCGAAAAATTCCACGCCCCAACCCAAAGTACTGACTTTTGACAACAACCGCCCTGCCGCATACGTTCCATCGTCCAGCGACAACATGAAGATGTCGCCCACCTTGAGATACCGACGCATGGTGCGCGGCTTCTTGTCCCAGCCGTGTATCTGGACACCTTCACTCGGCGCCCGCTTGCGCCTGGCGCCCCCCACGGCAGAGCGCGCGCGAGACACGCGCTCAATCTTGCGGATACGATGATTCTGCGTATCCGTCACATAGAGATTCCCCGCCGCATCCACGGCGATACTATCCGGCAACTTAAACCGCGCCACGCTGCCCTCTCCATCGGCAAAGCCTTTCTCGCCGCTGCCCGCGAGGGTGCTGACTTTCCCGTCCGGCGTTACCTTGCGGATGCGGTTGTTATACAAATCCACCACGTAGAGGTTGCCCGCCGCGTCGGCCGTGATGCCGCAAGGCTTATAAAACCGGGCAGCACTTCCCTCCCCATCGGCAAAGCCTCGCCAGTCGCTCCCCGCAATGGTGCTGACTTCCCCGTCAGGCGTCACCTTGCGGATGCGGCAGTTATCCTCGTCCGTCACATAGAGATTGCCTGCTGCGTCAATTGCAATGCCGGAAGGCGCATTGAACCGGGCGGCGCTTCCCTGCCCGTCGGCATAAGCGCCGCTGTCACAACCTGTTGGACCGCCGCCCGCAAGGGTACTGACTTCTCCTTTGGGCGTAATCTTGCGGATGCGGTTGTTATCGTGATCCGCCACATAGAGATTGCCCGCTGCGTCAATCGCAATGTCGGAAGGATATTCAAACCGGGCGACGCTTCCCTCGCCATCGACACAGCCACCCCCCTCGTCGCCGCCCCCCGCAAGGGTACTGACTTCCCCGTCAGGCGTCACCTTGCGGATGCGGTGGTTAGACCTATCCGCCACATAGAGGTTGCCCGTCGCATCAATCGCAATGCCAAACGGGGAGCTAAACCGCGCAGCGCGCCCCTGCCCGTCGGCAAAGCCCTTCTCGCCGCCCGCAAGGGTGCTGACTTCCCCGTTTGGCGTCACCTTGCGGATGCTGTCATTCTGCATATCCGCCACATAGAGGTTGCCCGTCGCATCAATCGCAATGCCAAACGGGGAGTAAAACCG
>JAISSL010000061.1 GCA_031273145.1 Zoogloeaceae bacterium
GGAGAAGACAGGTTAGAAGGCATGATGAAAAAAAGACGAATCAACAAAGACGCAATTTTACCCTGCCACTTGATTTTTCAGATAGCCGCTACGGGATGACGATGTTTTTTCTTGCGGCAACCCAACTTTCAGGGCAGGGACGCAGACGCGGATGAACGGTCGGGGCAGCCCTGTTACAAAATTGAGGCCACGATGTCTTGCCAAGCGGGAAGTTTGGTATCAAAATACATGCCATTCATCCCCTTTTCATCAGGAATCGTTATAATGTTCTCCGTTCTCCGTTCTCCGTTCTCCGTTCTCCGTTCTCCGTTCTCCGTTCTCCGTTCTCCGTTCTCCGTCATCATTGCGGCCTGCGTGCTGATGAGCGCGTGCGCTACGCAAAAACCGGGGGAAGCATTCATAAAGAAGGATGATCGCATCGTAGGGTTGGAGGCGGGGAATTGCAAAAAGGTTAAAAAGGATAATGCGTCACCGCAGGACACGGTGCTTGCCTGTAAGGGCGGCGGTCATCATGGTTACAAGTCTGAGGAAAAGAAGGCGGCAGACGTAAGAGCGCATCGCACAGACATTGATAGCAGAATCCAGAGAGCCTGTTGGAAATCAGGGGGAAAGTATTATGGTGAACTCTGTGTCCTTCCTAAGAAGGATGGGCTTTCTGTGCAAAGAATCACTGTTACCAGCGAAGGTCCAGGAGATTCCCGCGCTATGTATATACTTCGATCTTTGGCTCAGCAGCGTCCTGCCAAGTGGACACTTGAAACTCTCCCTCCAGTTTTGAATGCTGTCGTTGCGTTACCAATAGCCATCGTTATGATACCAGTGACCATCATTGCAATTCCGGTAATGCTCGTGACAGGTCCGATAGTTGATTACACAAATCATACCGTTTACATAGCCGCCCGCGATGATACTCAAGATTATCTGGCTGAACAGCAAAGGCAACGTGATTGGGAAGCGGACAGACCAAGGCGGGAAGCTGAGGAAGCTGAACGTCGGCAAAGAGAGCTTGAAGCGCAAGCAAGGCGGGAAGCAGAGGGACGCACAAGACTGGAAGCTGAACGGCTTGAAGCGGAAGCAAGACAGAATCGAGAAAATCAGGCGGCGCGAACGGCTGCGGCTGAGTGGAATCGCGCGTCCGCAAGTCTGCGAAATTCCCTGAAGCCGGGGGATCAGGTTTATCTGATTCTGGAAAGAAAATCTGGTCGCGCTCAAGGGTTGCCTTTTGAAGTGCCGGCAATGGTTATCAATGTCAAGCCGCCTCTGGCCGAGGTTCAGTTTTCAGAATTCCTGGATGTTGCATCCATACGCCGGTGGGAAAAATCTACCGACATCTATGCCAAAGCCCCGGAAATCTTTTTCTGTAAGGGAGGGCGTTGGCAAAGCGCGTGGAGTACGTACACAAAAACAAAAGACTGCCTTCGCACGCGAGAGGAAATAGAAGCACGCGAACGTTAGCGGCGGGTGACTTTTCCCGCCCGCGAACCCTTGCAGATGGCAAAACCACTCCGTCATTCCCGCGTAGGCGGGAATCCAGTATCTTTGCGTTGTCATGGAATGGCGGTACATCATCTCCTTCATGCGAAAACCCTATGTTTTTACTGGATTCCCGCCTACGCGGGAATGACGGAGTTTTGCGGGCGGCAGGTTGCCGCCCCTACGGGACAATCCAGAGTCATTGCCATTTGCGGGAACCCCTTGCCCTCTAAAATACCTTGTAGGGACGCAACCTGCGTCCCGTTACAGGTCTGGATTCCTGCCTTGGCAGGAATGACGAGGGGGAGACGTAAAAGCACTGGATTTCCGCCAACGCAGGAATGACGGAATGGAGACGCAAAGGCACTGAATTCCCGCCTACGCGGAAATGGCAGGGAATGGCGGGGGGCGTAAATTTGTTCCTTTTCTGAACGCACAACAAAATATTGGCACTGGCGGCCTTTAGGCTGGGTATTCCCGCCCCAGGTTCAGTTTTCATCCGCAGAACCATTGCCTTCCGCAGAAGCGGCGCTTCGCGCAAGGCTCCACTGGCGGCGGCTGATGGGCAGCTTTTCCGGGACGTAGCGAAGCAGGGCGTAACCGTAAGCCTCTTCCTCTTCGCCCGCGCGTTCAAAACCGGAAAGCGCGGAACGAGCCACAAGCACCGAACGGTGCAGGCGGATGAATTCGTTGGGAAATTCTTCTTCCAGTCCGGCAAGCGTTTCGTTGAGCACATATTCCCGCTCGCGGGTACGGGCGACCACGTATTTGAGGTCGGCCTTGAAATACAGGATTTCCGTAATCGGCACGAGCAGCAGGCGGTTGCGCTCGTGGCAGTGCAGATGGCTGCGTCCGCCTTCGCTTCCTGTAACAGCGGCAGGCAAAGGCGCGGCGCTACGCTGCCGGACTTTTTCCAGCGCCGCCAGCAGACGTTGTACGCGCACGGGCTTCAGTAAATAATCCACCACGTTCAGGTCGAATGCCTGCACCGCGTGGTTATCGTAGGCAGTCGTGAAAATAATGGCGGGCGCAGGGGAGAGAAAATTCAACCGTCCCGCCAGTTCCAGCCCGTCCATCCGGGGCATGTGAATATCCACCAGCAGGGCATCGGGAACTTTTTCGTGTCCCGCCTGAAGCCAATCCAGCGCGACCTGTCCGTTTTCCGCCTCGGCCAGCACTTCGGTCGGGCAGGAAAGCGCAATGTCGGCAAGCAATTCGCGCAGCCGCTGACGGGCAAGCGCCTCGTCATCCACAATGAGCAGATTAAGGGGAACCAGTGTGGTCATGGATTAGCCTCCATCCAGAAAAACACATATCAGGAATGGGCGTATCTTCGCATGTTTTTTCAGGGTTGGCGCAAAACCTGTAACGCGATTTGGACATCAAAGCGTTCAAAATTAGCCATCCACAAGACAATTGCTCAGGCGCGGCCTGCGTCTGTCGCAAGACCTTGTTCATAGGATTCCCGATACCACGCCACAAAACGGGCAATTCCGGTTTCAATCGGCGTATCCGGCCTGAAATCGAATGCGCGCGCCAGGTCTTCGACATCGGCGCAGGTATCCGGCACGTCCCCCGCCTGCATGGGCAACAATTCCATTTTGGCGGGCAGCCCAAGCGCCTTTTCCAGCGCGGCAATATAGTCCAGCAATTCAACCGGACGATGATTGCCGATGTTATAAACCCGCCAGGGCGCAGAGCTACTGCCTGGGTCGGGCGCTTCGCCGCGCCAGTTCGGTTCGGGCGTCGCGGGACGATCCAGCACCCGAACGATGCCTTCCACAATATCGTCAATATAGGTAAAGTCGCGGCGATGCTTGCCGTGGTTGAAAACCTGCAACGCCTCTCCAGCCAGAATCGCGCGGGTAAATTTGAACAGCGCCATATCAGGCCGTCCCCAGGGGCCATAGACGGTAAAAAAGCGAAGCCCGGTCGTGGGCAAGCCATACAGATGGCTATAGGCATGTGCCATCAGCTCGTTGGCCTTCTTGCTCGCCGCATAGAGGGAAAGGGGATGATCCACGTTGTCATGCACGGAAAAGGGCAGGGTCGCGTTTCCGCCATAGACGCTCGAACTGCTGGCATAGACCAGATGTGTCACGCCATTGTGCCGGCAGCCTTCCAGCACATGCGCGAACCCCGTGAGGTTGCTATCCACGTAGGCCAACGGATTTTCGATGGAATAACGCACCCCTGCCTGCGCCGCCAGATTCACCACCCGTTCCGGCTTGTGCGCGGCAAAACACGCCTGCATCCCTTCCCGGTCAGCCAGATCGAGGCGCAGATGAGTATAGGCCGGATGCGCCGCATGTCGCGCCAGCCGCGCCTCCTTCAAGGCCGGGTCGTAATAATCGTTGTGGTTGTCAATGCCGATCACGACATCGCCCCGTTGCAAAAGACGCAACACCAACGCGGAACCGATGAATCCCGCCGCGCCCGTCACCAGTATTTTCACCTCTGACTCCTTCTCGAAAAAATCGTTAAGCCCTGCTATCCGGGAGTATAGCCTAGCAATCGTTTTGCCGTTCAGTCGAAATAGGTGCGCGCTTCCTCAAAGCGGCTTTTGTAGTAACGGTCTTCCAGACTGTCAATCCGCACTGAGCCATTCGTGGAAGGCGCGTGAATAAAGCGCAGGTCGCCCATATAAATCCCCACATGGGAACGGGGACGGGAAAGGGTATTGAAAAAAACGAGATCGCCGGGACGAATTGCCTCCGGGCGCACCGCGCGTCCCTTTTTCGCCATGTTGGCGGCGCTGCCCGTCAGCGTATATTGCGCGGCCATCCGGTAGATGTAGCTCACCATCCCCGAACAATCCAGCCCCGCCTCAGGATTTCTGCCGCCAAAGCGATACCCCACGCCAATCAGGCCGGACGCATAAATCGCCACGTCCTTGCCCTTTCGGGTCGCTTCCAGATTGCGGGCAAAGGGCGAAGACGAAGCAGAAGCAGTGTAGGTGCGCGCCGTACTCTTGTCCGTTTTCTGTCCCGCGCCCTTTTTCGCGTTGCTACCTCCGCAGCCGGAAAGCAGAGGGCATGGCAGAAAGAGCGGAATCGTGGATAATAGGAGACTCAGCCGTCGCCGTTTTTCGTTCATGTGGCGCTCCTGGAAGCGCAGCCAGTAAAAACAGCGTAAGTATGGCGCTTTTCCAACCATTCAGAAAGAAAAAAATGGTTTTTTCGACCCCCAGTTTTTCCGATTTCCTTGTCCGCCCCCGCTGCTTAATCAACGGACAATGGACAGACGCCGACAACGACGCGGTATTCGACGTTTGCAATCCGGCCAATCAACAAAAGCTGACCGAAGTCCCCAATTGTGGGCAGACGGAAACGCTACGCGCCATTGAAGCGGCGCGGCAAGCCCTGCCGCGTTGGTCGGCGCTCACCGCGCGGGAACGCGGGCGGATTTTACGCGCCTGGTTCGAGCGCATCATGGCGGTACGCAAGGAACTGGCGCAGGTCATCACCGCCGAATGCGGCAAACCCTTGCGCGAGGCGGAAGGCGAAGTTTTCTTCGGCGCGGTCTTCATCGAATGGTTCGCCGAAGAAGGCAAACGCGCCTATGGCGAGACCATCCCCGGCCACGCCGCCGACAAGCGCCTTTTGGTCATCCGCCAGCCGGTCGGCGTTTGCGCGGCCATCACGCCGTGGAATTTTCCCCTTGCCATGATTACGCGCAAGGTAGCGCCCGCCCTGGCTGCCGGGTGTACCGTCGTCCTGAAACCCGCCGAACAGACGCCGCTCTCCGCGCTTTTGCTTGGCAAGCTGGCGGAAGAAGCAGGCATCCCGGCGGGCGTACTGAACATCATCACCGGCGATGCGGCGACTATCGGCCAAACCCTGACGGAAAACCCGGTCGTGCGCCACCTCTCCTTCACCGGCTCGACGGAAGTAGGGCGCCTACTCATGGCACAATGCGCCCCGACCCTAAAACGGATCGCCCTAGAACTGGGCGGCAACGCGCCTTTCATCGTGTTCGACGATGCCGACCTGCCCGCCGCCATCACGGGCGCGCTGGAAACCAAATTCCTCAATACCGGGCAGACCTGCATCTCTGCCAACCGTTTTCTGGTACAGGCGGGCATTCACGATGCCTTTGCTGAAAAGCTCGCCGAAGCGGTCGCAAAATTGACCGTGGGCGATGGCGCAAAACCGGACGTTCAGCAAGGGCCGCTGATTGACGCCTCGGCCTTTGCCAAGGTAAGCGCCCAAGTTGAAGATGCCGTCCGCCTGGGCGCAAAAGTTTTGACCGGCGGCGTGCCGCATTCGCTGGGCAGTCCCTTCTATACTCCGACCGTATTGACCGAAGTCACGCCCGCCATGCGGATTGCCCAAGAAGAGACCTTCGGCCCCGTCGCGCCGATTTTCCGCTTTCAGACGGAAGAAGAGGCTATCGCGCTTGCCAATGCCAGCGAACACGGGCTTGCCGCCTATTTTTACAGCCGCGACCTTGCCCGCGCCATCCGGGTTGGCGAGGCGCTCGAATACGGCATGGTCGGCATCAATACCGGCTTCATTGCCAACGAAGTCGCGCCCTTTGGCGGCATCAAACAGTCCGGCATGGGGCGGGAAGGTTCCCGGCACGGGCTGGAAGAATACCTGAACCTGAAATATCTCTGCCTCTCCACGTAAACGACATGACAGACCCAGCGCCCCAGAGCAAACCGCACGATAAACCGGATCGCCTGCCCCGCTATCTGGCGCTGGCCTGGGTCATCCTGACCGTTTATGGTTCCCTCTATCCCTTTACCGGCTGGCAGACGGAAGGGATTGACCCCTTTGCCTTTCTCCAACTCGCCTGGCCGCGCTACTGGACGACCTTTGACCTGATTGCCAATGTCGTCATCTACCTGCCCACCGGCTTTTTATTTACGCTTGCCTTGCGCCGTCTGCCGGGCAGACTGATCGCGCCGGTTCTGGCCATCCTCCTCGCGTCCCTCTTGAGCCTCACGATGGAAAGCCTGCAAACCTGGCTGCCCAGCCGTTTCGCTTCTGTTACGGACCTCGGCTGCAATACCCTGGGCGCATTGTTCGGGGCGCTATTCGCCTGCTTTATCGGGGGGCGCTTACGCCCCTACTGGAAACACTGGCGACCTCGCCTGATGAGTCAGGCATCCTATGTTGATATGGGGCTGACCCTGCTCGGCCTCTGGCTGCTTACCCTGCTTTCCCCGGAAACCCTGCCCCTGGGCGTGGGCGATCTGCGCCAGACTTTCTCCGCTTTGCCTACCCTCTCCTACAGTTTGGATACCTATCGCTTCATGGAAAAAATCGCGGTCGCCAGCAATTTTCTTGCGGTGGGGCTGTTCTTCGCCGCCATGACGCGCGGGCGCTGGCTGGCCTATCTTTTAACGCCGCTTTTTTTCCTGCTCGCCGCCCTGAGTAGCGGGTTGGGCGCCGCAACCCTGGTCGGCGCGGATGCCTTTTTCGCGTGGCTCACTCCAAGCGTTCGGGAAGGCGCGACGCTGGCAACCCCAATCCTTGTCGTTGCCCTCCTTCTGCCGGGTACGGGACGCCTGATACTGGCCGCGCTTTGCCTGCTGGTCGGCACGATTCTGGTCAATCTCACGCCCATCAATCCCTATTCCGAAGTGGCGCTTGCCCTCTGGCGACAAGGCCACTTTCTCAATTTCAACGGCTTGACCCGCTGGATTTCTACCGTCTGGCCATTCTGCGCCCTGCCTTATCTGGTTTTTGCCGCGCGCAAGGGTCAGGCGCTTGCATCCGCTTGAACGATAGGTTGAATCATGATTGACAAACCAGACAACGCCCTCATGCCCGCCAAAAGGGAAAGTGTGTCGGCGCGGGCAAGGATACGCCCATCATGGATGAATGCCCTCATGGTTGCCGCCATGCTGATTTTCATGCCGTTTTATACGCATGCGAACGCGGCGGATTATTCGATTGAGCAAAAAAACGGTTCCTATTTTCTCAACCAATGCGAACAGAATAAATGCGTCAGCAGAGAAATAATCACCGAAGAAGCTATAGCCCTGGACGGTGACATGAAAATTTCAGCAGTCATGTTGCGTGATTTGGATGAAGATGGCATCCCGGAAATCATAGTTACTTTAAGATTTGCTTATCCCTATTTCGTCATTGATCCCGCAAGAATCTACTCTTTAGCAAAAGATGGTTCGCTTGAGAATGTAAGTGATGGTGAACTTACTAATATTGGCTTTCATGGTCGCAGGATTATCAGCTCCGGCAGAAGCGGGCCGAGCTGGGAGACTAGCGTTTACATTTATGAAAACAGGAAACTGATTCCTCAATATTTTCACAAGGTTGTGAGTGACACCTTCAGCGTCATAAGCGTCTATGACAAAAATGGGGAAATCGTCAAGGAATTTCTGTCTGCCAATACGGATGGCCGGTTACTGTGGGAAAGAGAGGAATTGTCTGCCCGCGTTATGGTCGCCAAGGCATGGCTTTACAATACGCCGGATATGAATGACAAATCAAAGATGTACCTTGTAAAAGGCGATGTCGTAGTATTGAAAAAGATGGATTCCATAGATGATAAACGATGGTTCTATCTTGTTGATTATACGACGAAAAATAATCGAACGATCACAAAATGGATTGAGCAGGATGCCGTCGACTATTACATCAACGCGCAGGCGGAAGAGATTGCCATGTTTGCGGTCGACCCGGTTCATTCCGTCCGCGTGACCTGTGATGAAAAAAATCAGGTACTCCTGCGTCTTTTCAGGAAGAATAAAGAGGTATTTTCTTCCATGATTACACCCTTCGCTAGCTGTAGGAATAGTTTCAGTTTTGACGGCAATTTTATCGGTAAGAAAGTGGTTATCATTGCAACTGATGAGGACACATTTCCAGATACCAGGTATTATTATGCCATTGATATCAAGGCAGGGAAACTAAAGTATGCTGGCCTGACCCAATTTCAATTGCTGCCGCAGGATGACGGCACATTTATGTATGAAATCCCGTCTGATTTCTATAAAGAGAAGGTTATTATTGACTTTGCAGACGATCAAATCGTCGGGAAAAAAAGTACGCGACTTTTCTATCGCGGAAATTTTTATTGGACCGGGCATAGATACGATGTTTGTCAGCAGTATGACTACGACGATGATGATAAGTGCGAAGATGCTATTCCCGCCTCTACAGAAGCCCCCGTTTGTACAGAGGAGCTATATCCCTCGCCCGCCAAAATCATCCCATTGGAACAATGCGATATCAAGAAGGAAGAAGTGCGTAACCTCCGAAGGGATTAAGGCCGCCTCTGAAAGCAACGATTATCGGATTTTTTCGACGGTCTTTTCCAGAAGCTGTGACAGATTAGGATAAATCCGATGCCGATTTGCGTCATAACGTGCTATATCTTTCTCCTCGGTATGCCAGTCTTTATCTCTCAAGGCGCGTTCGGTAAGCCCTCGGTCGCGGGCAATAAAGAGCAGGTCGCGGTTGGCCTGGCTGTTGAGATTTTGCCAATTCATCTTGTAACCAGCTTCTCTGGCAATCTGTTCGGTAAACGTCCGCAAGGTTCGGCTGTTGCCTTCCCTGAATGGATGCAGATAGTCCAGATCATGATAAAGCGTGCTGATTTTTTCGGCAAAAGCCTTTTTATCAAGGACTTTAAAATTTTCAGGCTTTGCCCCTTCAAGCACAGTGCGGAGCTTGGCAATCGCCTTACTGTCCATTCTGGAATATACAGACATGGATACATCGGGGGGATTACCGTCCGCACCACGGAGAGATTCAAGTACTCGGCCTTTGTGCCAGCCACTTGCTTCTTGGCGGAATTCTCCTGGCTGCACATCATAATCCCATAGACCTGCTTTCGGCAAGTCTTGAAAAATATAACGGTGTGTTTCCTTCAGGTGGGCAATATCGTACTTACCCTGAATAGGGTTATCTTGAAGTTGCCTAATCCGTCGCCGTGTAAGGTCTGACTCAAGCAGTTCATTTTCCGTGTATTGCATGGATTCTTGCCTCCAATCTTTCATCCATATATTTGTCAAGGTCTTCGGCATCAATTTCACCCCTCGCATAACGCTCTTCCATTTCCCGGTATTCTCCATCCGTGGGAAAGCCTTCCAATTCAACATTGGCTCGTGCGAAGTCAATATTATAACGCCTGCGTTCCAATTCTTCCTTGGACAACGGTGCTCTTGCTTTGACAGGTGTTGGCGGCAAAGTTTTTTCAACTTCTTCAAGAACTGCTTCCATGATCTTTCCTTTCATTTGGTTTTGCGGGGCTTTTGACCGCGCGTGCGTCAGGATCAACCCGGCAAGGTAGTGGTTCCTGAGCATTGGGCAATTATCTGCCTGTGCGGTTATTTTTTCAAGCGCCACACGCGGCAGGCGTAGCCAAACGCCTACTGGTTGGCAGCCTCCCATGCCTTGTTGAGGGCGGGTAGGATTGCGGAAAAAAACAACCGCCCGAACCTGCATGCGTTGTGGCATGGCCTTGCCAATCCTGAAGGCAACGATTATCCTGCCAGCTTTTCTGTTGGGTGCCACCATGAATCCCTCCACGGTACAGATAGTCGGCGCTGTACTCTTCGCCATTGCCATTCT
>JAISSL010000095.1 GCA_031273145.1 Zoogloeaceae bacterium
ACGCGCCAGATCGGCAAGGGCGACATGATTCACAACCACGCGCTGCCAAACCTGACCGTCGACCCCGAAACCTACGAGGTTCGCGCGGACGGCGAACTGCTCGTCTGCGAAGCGGCAAGAACCCTGCCGATGGCGCAGCGGTATTTTTTGTTTTAGCGGTTGTTGCGTCATGCCCTCAAACCCGACCCCTACCACCCGCCGCCGCTTTTTGACGCTCTCCCTGCTGTCTCTGGCGGCGGCTCCGGCAAAGGGCTTTTCGCTGTTCGGCAAGAAAAGAATTCGTGACTTTGGCAAGGTTTATGAGTATCTCAAGGATGCCGATTTGCGCCTCAAAGAGGCTGGCAGACAACGTATAACGATCAAGAACGCCTACTTTTCTGATGAAGAATTCAATGACCAGTGGGGGTTCTATGATTTTGTTGACTGTGAGTTTACAGGCCAATACAAGATACGTCTTGATTGGCTGGTAAACTGCACGTTCACCAACTGTAGTTTCAAGGGGATATTTGGTTTTGGGAGTGGAAAAGATACAAAATTCCTGCGTTGCACTGCTAAAGGAGAAAGTATTTTGTCATTAGATCAAGATACCCTCGATACAACGATTTTTGAGCAGTGTTCATTCGTAAACACACTGAGAGACCCTAATCATGTAGGGGCTATCATGTGTCATGGAGAGATTTTGTTTATTGATTGCAAGGCGGAAGGGTTTGCGTTGAAAGGAAGTAAAAAGTTGACATTGCGTCGCTGTACTACCATATCAGCGGAATTGGATACAGCATCTTCCGGTCTTTTTAGTGACAAAAGCAAAATGCCTTATTCCGACTTTTTACTAGAAGACTGCGATTTTACTCGTGGTGTACGCACAACAAATCTGAAACTCAACAATTTCACCATGAGAAATTGCAAGGTAGGCATATTTAAAACTGAAAGAAGTATTACACGAGGCGATGTGTTGATTGAAAACATCAAGGAAGGGCATATTGACCTTTTTGACACTGATTTTCAGGGGATGCTTACAGTAAGGAATTGTTCCTTTTTCAAGCTACATGATGGCCATAGTTTTTGGTGTCCAGGTTTCGTTGCTGTCCAAACTCTAATTGAGAATGTAGTTTGCAGTTCCCATCCTGCAAATATTTCTGGCGCTCCTACTCGAATAACTGAAAATACTCGCTTTCCTGAGTCGAAAAATAAGACTTTTATCATCCGCGATTGCGACATTCCGCACCTGCATATTGACTGGGCGCAGACGGAACATTTGCGGATAGAGAATTGCAAGTGTGATACCCTGCTTATTCGCAACGGACGCATTGGCAAACTGGAAATTATTGACTGTTCATTGAAAAAACTGGATGTTTCCAATACCCAGGTTCAGGAACAGGATGTGCGCGTCCCGAAAGGTTGCGATACCCTCGCCACGGGCAGCAACCTAAAATGGTCGCCCAGGGAATAACCCTTTTTCAAGGAGCCATCATGCCTTTTAATAACCCAACCCACACCACCCGCCGCCACTTTTTGGCGTCCTTTTTATCTCTGGCGGCGGCTCCGGCAAAGGGCTTTTCGCTGTTCGGCAAGCAAAGGGCGCGTGATCTTGGCAAGGTCTATGAGTATCTCAAGGATGTCGACTTGCGTATCAAGGAGACCGGCAAACAGCGTATAATGATCAAGAGTACCGACTTCTCTGGCGAGGAATTTAGTGGCGAGTGGGGACATTTTGATTTTGTTGACTGTGAGTTTCAAAGCCAATATCTCATCGGCCTTGACTGGCTTGTGAATTGTACGTTCACTAATTGTTACTTCAATGGTATTTTTGGGTTCGGAAACGCAGAAAATGTAAGTTTTTTGCAATGTAAATTTGTTAAAGAAAGTAATATCTCCTTTTTGGACGAGAGCAAAGACTTGATATTCGATCAGTGTCAATTCATAAACCATAATGCTGATCGAAACCATCGAGGAGCTATCTTTAGTGATAGTGAAGTATTTTTTATAAAATGTCGTGGGGAAAATTTCGCTCTGTATGGTTACAAAAAACTTGTCCTACGCAATTTTGTCTCCAATGGAGTAATAGATCTTGGAACAGCTTCTCCCGGCGAATACATCGACAAAAGCCAGATGCCTTATTCTGACTTTCTGCTGGAAGATTGCGATTTTACACGCGGTTTAGAGATTGTTAATCCTAAATTCAACAATTTCACCATGAGAAATTGCAAGGTAGATATATTTAAAACCGCAAGAAGTGTTGTGCTTGGCGATATGCTGATTGAAAACATCAAGAAAGGGCATCTTGACCTTTCTAACACTGATTTTAAGGGAAAACTTACTGTGAGGAATTGTTCCTTTTTTACACACTTCGAGGGCTTTAGCTTTTGGTGTCGGGCTATTATTACAACCCACACACTAATTGAAGATGTTATTTGCGGTACTTATCCCACAAACGTTTCTGGTTCTGGTGAATATTCGACAGAAGAAAGTCGTTTGCCTGTGACAATAAATAAATCTTTTATCATCCGCAATTGCGACATTCCGCACCTGCATGTGGACTGGGCGCAGACGGAACATTTGCGGATAGAAAATTGCAAGTGTGATACCCTGCTTATCCGCAACGGACGCATCGGCAAGCTGGAAATTATTGACTGTTCATTGAAAAAACTGGACGTTTCCAATACCCAGGTTCAGGAACAGGATGTGCGCGTCCCGGCAGGTTGCGAGACCCTCAGCGCGGGCAGCAACCTGAAATGGTCGCCCAGGTAGCGTTTTTTTGAATGCCAGAAGAAAGGAACCCTTGCGTCATGCTGCGAATCGAAACTCCCTATCACGGCACAAAGGCCGCGACCGAGCGCCTCGTTCTCAACTTTGAACAGCGCACAAAGAGCCGTCTTTCCGCCACGCTTGCTTCCGGCAAGGCGGCGACCCTCTCCCTGTCGCGCGGCGTGATTCTGCGCGGCGGCGACAAACTGGAAGCGACGGATGGCACCATCATTGAAATCGTCGCAGCCAACGAGGCGCTTCTGGAAGCGCGATTTACCACCCCGCTCGCCCTGGCGCGCGCCGCCTATCATCTGGGAAACCGGCACGTCGCGGTAGAAGCGGGGCGCGAACCCGGAGAGCACGGCGCATACTGGCTTCGCCTCTACCCCGATCATGTGCTGGAACACATGCTCGAAGGTCTGGGCGCAGAGTCGCGCAAACGCGACCTTCCCTTCGAGCCGGAAGCAGGCGCTTACGCGCACGGACATCAGCATCCCGAACACGGCGCAACCAAAGCGCGCATTCATGAGATGGGCTAACGCTGTTACCATCCTGCCGATATGTCCCATGCCCTGATTTCCCTTCTCCATCTGGCAAGCCCCGCCTTGCCGGTCGGCGCGTTTTCCTATTCGCAGGGACTGGAATGGGCAGTGGAACAAGGGCGGGTGCGAAATCAAACAGACGCGGGCAACTGGATTGCCGATGTACTCGCCTATTCCATAGCGCGTATGGAAGCGCCCGCCGTCGCGGCCTTGTTGAGAAGCTGGCAGGCGAACGATGCCGCAACGGCTCTGCGTTTAAATGGCCTCTTTCTCGCCCAGCGCGAAACGGCAGAAGCGCGGGCGGAAAGCATCCAGATGGGGCATTCGCTAACGCGCCTGCTCGTCAGCCTGAAACTGCCCGCAGCGGCAATTTTGCGCGAATGGACGGAAGTCGCCTATCCGACAGCCTGGGCTGCCGCCGCCGCGCATTGGCAGCTTGCAGAAGAGGAGGCGCTGACCGCCTACCTGTGGGCCTGGCTCGAAAATCAGGTGATGGCCGCCATCAAGCTCGTGCCGCTCGGACAAACGGCAGGGCAGGAAATGTTGCTGGAACTATCGGCCACCATCCCGGAACGGGTCAAAACCGCTTCCGCCAACGCCGAACCGGAAAACTGGCAGAATTTCACCCCCGGCCTTGCGATTTGCGGGAGCCTCCACGAAACGCAGTATTCACGGCTGTTCCGCTCATGACAGCACAACCGTTTACCTTTTGGGAGAAAACAGGATGACTTCTCAACCCCTGCGCGTCGGCATCGGCGGCCCGGTAGGATCGGGCAAGACGGCGCTCACGCTTTCGCTGTGCCGCGCCTTGCGCGAACGCCATCAAATCGCGGTTGTCACCAACGACATCTATACGGCGGAAGATGCCGAATTTCTCGTCCGCCACGAGGCGCTGGAACCCGGTCGCATCCTCGGCGTGGAAACCGGCGGCTGTCCGCATACGGCGATTCGTGAGGACGCATCCATCAATCTGGAAGCCGTCGAGCGGCTTTGCGCGCGTTATCCCGATCTGGACGTGGTGTTCGTCGAATCCGGCGGCGACAACCTCGCCGCAACCTTTTCGCCGGAGCTTTCCGATTTCACGATTTACGTGATTGACGTAGCCGCCGGCGACAAAATCCCCAGAAAAGGCGGCCCCGGCATCACCCGATCCGACCTGCTCGTCATCAACAAAACCGACCTGGCGCCTCTGGTGGGCGCTTCGCTGGAAGTGATGGAAAGAGACGCAAAAAAAATGCGCGGCAACGCCCCTTTCGTGTTCAGCAACATGAAAAGCGGAGAAGGCGTTGCGAAAATCATCGCTTTTATTGAGGCGTTAATCAGTCCTGTGGGCACAGTCTGCGCCTGAGCAATCGTTTTGTAGCCATGTCTTGCAGGCGGCAATGTTTTTAAAAAACGCCGCCCGCAAGATACTTGACAGTTGGTTTGTCAATCCGTAGAATTCGCAGTCTTTGTCGACAGCGGCGGATTTACGCGCCTCTGTCCCGGTATAACCACGCGACGCCCACCCAATTGAAACGTCGCTGCAAGAGGATTTATATGCCTACCATCAATCAGCTCGTGAGAAAGTCTCGCGTAGCAGAAGTTGTCAAGAACAAGGTTCCGGCGCTGGAAAAGTGTCCGCAAAAACGCGGGGTTTGCACCCGCGTTTACACCACCACGCCCAAAAAGCCGAACTCCGCACTGCGTAAGGTTTGCAAGGTTCGGCTGACCAATGGTTACGAAGTCATCTCCTACATTGGCGGCGAAGGCCACAATTTGCAGGAGCACTCCGTTGTGCTGATTCGCGGCGGTCGGGTGAAGGATTTGCCCGGCGTGCGTTATCACACCGTGCGTGGTTCCCTGGATACCCAGGGCGTCAAAGACCGCAAACAGGCCCGTTCCAAGTACGGCGCCAAACGTCCGAAGGCCGCCTGATTTTCAGGTAGCTTTAAGTAAGTGGCCGCCCCTGTTCGGTTCCTTCGGGAACTTGACCGTTGGGCGGCTTGAGGTTTTTTGCCTCAACTGAATTGTTTTGAAAGGAAAACCATGCCCCGTCGTCGTGAGGTACCCAAGCGCGAAATCCTGCCCGATCCCAAATTCGGCAATCAGGATGTCTCCAAATTCATCAATGCCATCATGCAGAGCGGCAAGAAGTCGGTTGCCGAACGCATCGTTTATGGCGCATTCGAGCAAATCTCCAGCAAGAGCGGCAAAGACCCGCTGGAAGTCTTCCATGCGGCTATCGGCAACATCAAGCCCCTGGTCGAAGTGAAATCCCGTCGGGTTGGCGGCGCAAACTATCAGGTTCCGGTAGAGGTGCGTCCTGCCCGCCGGATGGCGCTCGCCATGCGCTGGCTGCGCGAAGCCGCCCGCAAACGCGCGGAAAAAACCATGGGGCTGCGTCTGGCCGCCGAAATGCTGGAAGCCTCGGAAAATCGCGGCGGCGCAGTCAAGAAGCGCGACGAAGTGCATCGCATGGCGGAAGCCAACAAAGCCTTCTCCCATTTCCGCTTCTAACCCTTTTCCAGAGGTTTATCGTGGCTCGCAAAACACCCATTGAACGTTACCGCAACATCGGTATCTCCGCGCACATTGACGCCGGCAAGACGACGACAACTGAGCGCATCCTTTTCTACACCGGCGTCAATCACAAGATTGGCGAAGTCCATGATGGCGCGGCCACTATGGACTGGATGGCGCAGGAGCAGGAGCGCGGCATCACCATCACGTCTGCCGCAACCACCTGTTTCTGGAAGGGGATGGATCTGAATTTCCCCGAACATCGCCTGAACATCATTGATACGCCAGGACACGTCGACTTCACCATCGAAGTGGAACGTTCTATGCGCGTCCTTGACGGAGCGTGTATGGTGTACTGCGCGGTCGGCGGCGTCCAGCCGCAGTCCGAAACCGTGTGGCGGCAGGCGACCAAATACAAGGTTCCGCGTCTGGCTTTCGTAAACAAGATGGACCGTTCCGGCGCAAACTTCTTCAAGGTCGTAGACCAGATGAAGACCCGCCTGAAGGCAAACCCGGTGCCCATCGTCATTCCGATTGGCGCGGAAGAACATTTCGTAGGCGTAGTCGACCTCATC
>JAISSL010000245.1 GCA_031273145.1 Zoogloeaceae bacterium
GCAGGCTTTCCTGCCCGCGCGTCATGGCAATATAGACCGCCGCCAGCAACTCGGCATCCAGCAACGCGCCATGCAGTTTGCGATGCGCGTTATTGACCATGTAACGCTCGCAGAGCGCATCCAGAGAGTTCTTCTTGCCGGGATGCAGCTCACGCGCCATTTTGTAGGTATCCCGAACGCTGGCACAAACGGTTTTTGTCGCGGGCAGGTCAAGACGCGCAAATTCCGCATCCAGAAAGCCGATGTCGAAAGGCGCGTTATGAATGACCAGTTCCGCATCGCGGATAAATTCGCGCAATTCTTCGGCAATTTGCGCGAATTTGGGCTTATCTTCCAGCATTTCATTCTTGATGCCGTGTACTTTCATTGCCACGGCATCAATTTCCCGCTCAGGGTTTACGTAAAGATGCAGATTTCGCCCGGTCAAGCGGCGGTTCAACATCTCCACCCCGGCAATCTCAATGATGCGGTGCCCATACCTGTGTTCCAGTCCGGTGGTTTCTGTATCGAGAAAAATTTGTCGCATGATGGAAAAATCCGTTAAAGTTCAGGAAGAAGATGGGATTTGTAGCGATTGTGCCGCGTTCTGGCAACCTTGCCGCGCCAGTTTGTCGGCGCGTTCATTATCCGCAATCCCTGCGTGTCCCTTGACCCAGAGCCATTCTATCGTATGAATGCCTGCCAGACGGTCAAGTTCGAGCCAGAGATCGTCATTTTTCACCGGCTTTTTGTCCGCCGTCTTCCAGCCATTCCTTTTCCATTTCGCAATCCACTCGCTAATTCCCTGCTGAACGTAGCGGGAATCGGTATGGACACGGGCATGGACAGGACGTTTCAAGGCTTCCAGCGCGCGGATGACGGCAAGCAGTTCCATCCGGTTGTTGGTCGTATGAGGTTCGCCGCCGCAGAGTTCCTTTTCTGCCGTTCCCATCCGAAGCAGCGCCCCCCACCCGCCGGGGCCGGGATTGCCCTGACAGGAACCATCGCTGAAGATATCGACAATTTCAGGCTTCATCCTGTATTTTCCCGGATTTTCCGGCAGATTTCCCCGGAGTTTGCGGCAAGGCGGTCAATGCTCTGGCGGCAGCAAGGCGTTGGTCGCGCCAACTGGGCAGAATCAGGCGCATCCCCGCAACGCGCTTGATGGCGCGAATCATATAAATGCCGCCCGCGAATCCCCACCAGCGATCCCCGGCCTGTTCCATGAAATGCCAGCGTTTGAGCCATGCCGCGCTTTTGCAGGGCGGCACATAAAGGCCGAAGATGCCCCGGTCAATTTCAAAACCGAGCAGCTTCAACCAGTCTTTCAGACGCAGTACGGAAAGATATTGTCCGTTCCAGGGAAAACCGCGTGGAACAGGCGGCAGGCGGCGGCGCAAGCCCCACAGGGAAAACGGATTGAATCCGATAATGAACAGCCGTCCCTCTGGAATCAGGATGCGCTCCACTTCGCGCAAAATCTGGTGCGGTTCCGGGCGAAATTCCAGAACATGCGGCAGGATGACGAGATCAACGCTCTGCGAAGCAATGGGCAACGCGGTGAATTCGGCACGGAAGTGCGCGGGCGTATTCTCGCGGTCGCTCAAAATCTGACGCAGGGGCATCCGGTTGCTGGCGAGCAGATCGCGCTCCGGCAGCCCCAATTGCAGGGCGTTGAATCCGAACTCGTCGGCAACGGCTTCGGCAAGCCTGGCGGCTTCCTGCTCCAATACATAGCGCCCCTGCTCCGTTTGCAGCCATTCCTGCTGGGAGAGGGGCGTGCCGGGCGCGGACGTTGCGACGTGGGTCATGACGGGTTAGGCGAGAAGGCGATATTTGCTTGGGGCAGGCAGTCTATCACAGTGCCCTCAATCCTGCTTTCCGCGCTACCATGTACCTTTCTTCAGAGGGGAAAATTTTATGATGCCTTGCTTTGATGCCCCCGTAAGAGCGGGCGGGATATGTTCTTTTTTATCAAGGAAAACGGCAGATGGTGGGCAGTGGCGGAGCATTTGTCGCCTTATCCCGCCTGATAACCATTTTGTTCATCGCTTACCCTCTTTTCGATGGCTTCAGGATAGCGTTTTTCAGATTGCTTATCTCAAAATTCAGACGCTCTATCCCTTCCTGGAATTTCTCCAGTTTCCCTTCGATGGCGGAGAGCCGCTCAAGAATCATGCCTAATTCTTCACGAACAGCGCCAGACTCGTTCTGGCTTTGCAGGAAACTGTTCTTGCAATAGAGCGCCTTTGCGACAATTTCGCGCATGTTGGGGGAATCGTCGTCGCCAAAACGTTTGACGATTTCGTCACAGGCCGCCATTGCTTTTTTTGTTTTACCCTGGCTTTCCAGGATATAGCCTTTGGCGAGAAACGCCAATGCGACCTGTTCGCGCCCGTTGGATGAATTGTCGTTGTCAAAACATTGGACGATTTCATCGTAGAGGGCAATGGCTTCATCGGGCTTGCCCTGTTTTTTCAGGGCAAGCCCTATGTTGAAGCGCGCGCTGGTAACTTGTTTACGCACTTCGGATGACTCATCTTTGCCAAAACGCCGAACGATTTCGTCGTAGACGGCGAGGGTTTCCCAAACCTTGTGCTGTTTCTTCAGGGAATCTCTCTTGTTGAAAAGCGCCTCTGCGACCTGCTCGCGCACTTCGGGCGAATTCTCATTGCCATAGCGCTGGACAATCTCGTCATAAACGGCGATTGCGCTTTCGTCATTGCCCTGTTCCTTCAAGACCTGGCCTTTCTTGCAAAGCGCCTTGGCGACAATTTCGCGCATGTCGGGGGAAGCATCATTGCCAAATCGGTGGATGATCTCGTCACAAATGGCAATTTTCATATTGCTGTCAGCGCCGTAGAAAAAATCCTCGCACTTGTCGAAATGCGCCATTGCAACAATTTGGCGCATACCGGGGGAATCGTCGTCGCCGAAGCGCCGGATAATCTCGTCATAGACGGCAATCTTGTCCTCTTCGCTCATACGCAGGCTGTTGCCCTTGATGAGAAACGCCTTTGCAATGAGTTCGCGCACACCGGGCGAATCGTCCTTGCCAAAATACCGGACGATCTCGTCCTGGATAGCGGTGATGTCCTCGGCCTTGTCGCTATAAACCTCGAATTTATCCCTGGCTTCCTTCAAGACATCAACCTTGTCGACAAACGCCTGCGCGACACGTTCGCGCACATCGGGCGAATCGTCCTTGCCAAAGCGTTGGACGATCCAGTCATAGGTGGCAATGGCTTCCTCAAACCTGTCCTGGTATCTGAGAACATCCGCCTTACGGTCGAGCGCCCTTGCGATCTGCTCACGCACACCGGGCGAACCGCCGTCGCCAAAACGCCGAACAACCTCGTTATAGAGCGCGATGGCTTCTTCGTGCTTCTCATCCCTAAACAAACTATTGCCCTGGTCGACAAGCGCCTTTGCGATAGCTTCACTGGAAGAACGGTCGCCTTGTTCCACGCGCTGTTCTGTGCTTTGAGTCACTTTCTTCATGGCTTTGGCTCACGATGCTTCTCGCGTTCCAGCGCCTCAGGATGAAGCAACGCTTCAGAAACGAGTGGATAGATACCGGGAGCATTTGAAAAGGAGTTTTGCATGATATTCGAGACAATCCAGAAAAATGCAGAATGTAAATCCCGTCCAGCCAGATAAAAACATTGTGATTGCGAAGTGCGCATTATGGCACAAAAATATATGGCAGCAAAATATTTTCCGGTCATGCAGACGGGTGTTTTTGCATTTTTGTTGAAGAACCTATGCGTCAGGCAAGCCAGATCAGGCTTGCCATGCGGCCTGTTGCGCCATCGCGGCGGTAGGAAAAGAAGCGTTCCGGCTCCGAAAAAGTACAGTATTGGCCGCCAAAGATGTGACTTACGCCAGCGGCGTTTAACCGCTGGCGGGCAAGGGCGTAGAGGTCGGCATGGTATTTTCCCGCGACGGTTAGAGGAAAAAACGCGTGGGCGGCTTCCGGGTTTGCCGCGAGAAAGATTGAGCGCACCTCATCGCCCACCTCAAAAGCCGCCTCGCCAATGGCAGGCCCCAGCCAGGCAAGGATGTTTGCCGGGTCGGTCTGCATGGCTTGCAGGGTTTTTTCCAAAACGCCTGCGGCCAGTCCGCGCCAGCCCGCATGGGCAGCGGCAACGATACTGCCCGCCAGATCGCAGAACAGAACCGGCAGGCAATCCGCCGTCATGACGACGCAAACCTGACCGGGAACGCGGCAAATCACCGCATCGGCAGTGGGCGGACGGGAAAAAGTCTGCTCGGCAAGAAAGAGCACGTCTGTGCCGTGCACCTGTTCCAGCCAGACCGGCGCGTTGGGCAGGCAGGCTATCAGTTGCGCGCGATTTGCCAGTACCGCTTCCGGCGCATCGCCCGTATGCAGTCCCAGATTGAAACTGGCATAAGGCGGTTGGCTGACGCCGCCCTTCCGGGTGGTTTGCAGCGCCTTGACATGCGCTGGGGCAGGCCAGGCCGGGTATATAAGGTCAGGCAGCATTTTCGGTTCCGCCGCGCAGGGCTTCCAGTTCGAGGAGCAGATTCGCCATGTCTTTCGGTAGGGCGGATTCCCGGCAGAGCATTTCTCCCGTGGTCGGATGGGTAAGCGCCAGCCGGCAGGCGAGAAGCGCCTGGCGGGGAAAGGCGGGCAAGTTGGGACTCGCCCGCCCATAAACAGGGTCGCCCAGCAGGGGATGCCCCAAATGCGCCAGATGAACCCTGATCTGGTGGGTGCGCCCGGTCTCCAACGCGCAGCGTAGCAAGGTCGCGCCGGGAAAGCGGCGCTCAATCCGGTAATGGGTGACGGCAGGTTTTCCTTGCGCGGTGACAGCCAT
>JAISSL010000215.1 GCA_031273145.1 Zoogloeaceae bacterium
ATTTCTGGGTTTACCAACAAAATGACGGAAGAAAAGCGTTTGCCCGTGACGAAAAATAAATCTACCATCATCCGCGATTGCCATATTCCGCATCTCCATTTAGACTGGATGCAATCGGAGTATTTGCGGATAGAGAATTGCAAGTGTGACACCCTGCTTATTCGCAACGGACGCATTGGCAAGCTGGAAATTATTGACTGTTCATTGAAAAAACTGGACGTTTCCAATACCCAGGTTCAGGAACAGGATGTGCGCGTCCCGAAAGGTTGCGAGACCCTCGCCACGGGCAGCAACATAAAATGGTTGTCTGCTGAATAATCCCTTGCCGCCCGTGTCATGCTACCCCGTCATTCCCGCGTAGGCGGGAATCCAGTATTTTCATACCGACATGGCACAGCGGTATATCATCTCCTTCACGCGAAAACCCTATGTTCTTTCTGGATTACCGCCTACGCGGGAATGACGGGAGGGAGACGCAAAAGCACTGGATTCTGCGACTTCGCTTCGCTACGCGCAGAATGACGAGCGGGGGCTGGTTGTCATTCCGCGCGAAGTCGCGGAATCCAGACCTGTAGCGGGCGGCAGGTTGCCGCCCCTACGAAACTTCCAATGCGCGGCGCTTCTTTTCCATGCGTGGGATTTCTGGATTTTTGTAGGGGCGGCAACCTGCCGCCCGCAAGACCTGCCGCCCGTGTCATGCTACCCTCTCCCGCCCCTTCGAGGCACCTCTTTGCCGTCTACAAGACCTCGTATAATTGGACAAGCAGATTGCGCGTTGCCCCTCAAAACAGATAAAATATATAAGACTTGTACCGCGCCAAAAACCCAAAAGCGAAAATCGGGAACCATGCTTGTCCCCGCCCCTCTTTCATAGAAAGGAAATTTCATGCTGCAAACCTATCGTTCCCATGCCGCCGAACGCGCCGCGTTGGGCATTCCCGCGCTGCCGCTCTCCAGGGCGCAGACGGTTGGCCTGATCGCGCTTTTGAAAAACCCGCCGCCGGGTGAAGAAGCCTTTCTGCTAGAACTTTTGACCCACCGCGTCCCCGCTGGTGTGGACGACGCGGCCAGGGTCAAAGCGGAATTTCTGACCAAAGTGGCGAAGGGTGAAGAACCCTGCCCGCTCGTCTCGCCGGAAAAGGCAACCGAACTGCTGGGAACGATGCTCGGCGGCTTCAACGTCAAACCGCTGATCGAACTCCTGAACGACCCGAAAGTGGGCGGCATTGCGGCGGAAGGACTGAAAAAAACCCTGCTCGTCTTCGATTATTTTCACGATGTTGCCACGCTTGCCCAATCCGGCAACGGCAACGCTCAAGCCGTGCTGCAATCCTGGGCCGATGGCGAATGGTTCACCTCGCGCCCGGAAGTGCCTGCCGCGCAAAAACTCACGGTGTTCAAGGTGACGGGCGAGACCAATACCGACGACCTCTCTCCCGCCCCGGACGCCTGGTCGCGCCCCGATATTCCGCTGCACGCGCTGGCGATGCTGAAAAATCCGCGTCCCGGCATTGAGGCCGACGAACCCGGCACGCGCGGCCCTGTAAAACAACTGGAAAAACTCGCCGCCCAGGGCAACCTGATTGCCTACGTCGGCGACGTGGTTGGCACCGGCTCTTCGCGCAAGTCGGCAACCAATTCCGTCCTCTGGTTTACCGGCGAGGACATCCCTTTCGTGCCGAACAAGCGTTTTGGCGGCGTTTGCCTGGGCAGCAAGATTGCGCCCATTTTCTTCAACACGATGGAAGATGCCGGCGCGTTGCCGATCGAAATTGATGCGTCGCAGATGAACATGGGCGATACCATCGAACTGAAAGTCGACGCGGTCAGTTCAAAAGTTACCGCCTTAAAAAACGGCGCGGTCATTGCCGAAGCCATGTTAAAGACGCCGGTCATTCTGGACGAAGTACGCGCCGGGGGGCGGATTCCGCTCATCATCGGACGCGGCTTGACCGCCCGCGCCCGTGAGGCTCTGAATCTGCCGCCTTCCACCCTGTTCCGTCTGCCGCAACAGCCACAAGACAAGGGGCAAGGCTATTCCCTCGCGCAGAAGATGGTCGGACGCGCCTGCGGCCTGCCTGAAGGCAAGGGCATTCTGCCCGGCACCTATTGCGAACCGAAGATGACTACCGTCGGCTCGCAGGACACGACCGGCCCGATGACCCGCGATGAACTGAAAGACCTGGCCTGCCTCGGCTTTTCCGCCGATCTGGTGATGCAATCCTTCTGCCACACCGCCGCGTACCCCAAGCTCGTGGATGTGAAGACGCACCGCGAACTGCCCGCCTTCATCAGCGCGCGCGGCGGCGTGGCGCTGCGTCCCGGCGATGGCGTCATCCACTCCTGGCTCAACCGCCTGCTGCTGCCCGATACCGTCGGGACGGGCGGCGATTCGCATACCCGCTTTCCCATCGGCATCTCTTTCCCGGCCGGTTCCGGCCTCGTCGCGTTTGCCGCCGCAACCGGCGTGATGCCGCTCGACATGCCTGAATCCGTGCTCGTGCGCTTCAAGGGCAAGATGCAGCCCGGCATCACCCTGCGCGATCTCGTAAACGCCATTCCCTACACTGCCATTCAGCAAGGCTTGCTTACCGTCGAAAAGCAGGGCAAGAAAAACATTTTCTCCGGTCGCATTCTGGAAATCGAAGGTCTGCCCGATTTGAAGGTGGAACAGGCGTTTGAATTGACCGACGCTTCCGCCGAACGTTCCGCCGCCGCCTGTACGGTGGCGCTGAACCGCGCGCCGGTGGTCGAATATCTGAACTCCAACATCACCCTGATGAAGTGGATGATTGCCAACGGTTATCAGGACGCGCGTACCCTCACGCGCCGCATCGAAGCCATGCAGGCGTGGGTTGACAAGGGCGAACTGCTGAAGGCGGACGCCAACGCGACCTACGCCGCCGTCATCGAAATTGACCTTGCCGACATCAAGGAACCCATCCTGGCCTGCCCGAACGACCCGGACGACGTTAAGCTGCTCTCCGAAGTCGCCGGAGACAGGATTGACGAGGTGTTCATCGGTTCCTGCATGACCAACATCGGCCATTTCCGCGCTGCCGGCAAGCTGCTCGACGGCAAGTCCGACATCCCCACAAGGCTCTGGATTGCGCCGCCGACCAAGATGGACGCCATGATGCTGACCGAGGAAGGCTATTACAGCGTGCTTGGAAAATCCGGCGCGCGGATGGAAATGCCCGGTTGTTCGCTCTGCATGGGCAATCAGGCACAGGTGAAGAAGGGCACGACGGCGATGTCCACCTCGACGCGCAACTTCCCCAACCGTCTGGGGATTGATACCCGCGTTTATCTGGGTTCTGCCGAACTCGCCGCCATCTGCGCCCTGTTGGGCAGGATTCCGAACGTTACGGAATACATGGAACACATTGAGACCGTCAACGCCAAGGCCGCCGACATCTACCGCTACATGAACTTCGACCAGATTCCCGAATTCGTGGAAGCGGCAGAGAGCGTCTGACCGCAGTTTTCCAGCAACCGCGCCGTGTCGGTTTTTGCGTAGGACAGGGCGCGGAATAAGGAACAGAAATGACCTTTGAAAGAAATCCAATTCTCGAAGAAAAACTGCTTTTGCTGAGAGCGAGAAAGTACGCAAATAGCCTTGCTAGTCTGGATGGCGTTGACGCTGTTTCTGTTTCTTTATTGAAAGAGGACGATTTTTTATGGCATCGGCAAGAGATGAGAAAAACATATGCCATTGACCGTGAAATTGAAGGAATAGTTTATCCCCTACCCGTCAATGCGGATGATTTAATCCAACAGATTACAGGTTTATTGGATCTGTCAGATCAATTTTCGTGCTACTTTTTTTATGAAGGAGCATGTATCATCACTATTAATGGCAATAGTTTTCGCAAATTCCTGATGAGTTTTTTTGAAATGCAACAGACATATGATCTGGGATTGATTTTTATAAATCCTGATAGAATATTGACTGTAGACGATGGCGAGTATGATCTTTTTATTTACCATAATTGTGCTGTTCCAATGAATGACGATGTTCTTCACACTGATGGGAAAGACAGACATTATTCCCCATTTATACGGGGAATAAGCATTCTTGTTAATACCGTAGGCATGGCCTTTTATTTAGGGTTATCTTACGTTTCACTTTCATCGAGTACATCAATGGGAGGAGCGTGGGTT
>JAISSL010000118.1 GCA_031273145.1 Zoogloeaceae bacterium
AGTCCGCCTGACGCAAAGCCAGAACCACAGGTGGCAGAAGCAGAGCCGACCAAAGAGCCGGCCTTGCCGAATCCAAAGGACGACGAGGCGCGAGAAAGGGCGTGGGAAAATGAGAACCGTGCAGGCTTTAGGGAACTAAGACCGGGGCTTTGGGAAATAAAACTGGCTCATGATACCCCAGACTTCGGTAGTTGTACCCAGGTAATGCGCCAGCTTGGGGGGGAGGAAGGAGAGGATGCTTGTAGGCAGGGGCAGGATTTTCTAGCCTCCCACGGCGCTCCCATTGCCAAGGACGGGACGGTCGCTACCCAGCTTTGCATCACGGGTAAAGTAGACCCGCTTCGGCTTTTGCAGGAACTCTATTCTGTTAGCAGTATTGATGACTGCCGCTTCACCGTTTTGTCCAGGGTGGATAACAAGATCAAGTTTTCTCAAAACTGTCCTAGCGTGACTGGTAAGCAATCCTTTGTGCATGGAGCCACCATCCACAGCGATACCGACGTGTCCTTTACCCTACTGAAGCAAGCGGTGAAAGAGAATGAAGGAGTGTACATGACGGGTGCGCCGAAATCGGCACGCTGGCTGGCTTCGGCTTGCGATGAGCCGGAGACAAAGTGCAATGGCATTGAAAGTTGTGTGCTCGCAGCAACGATGAACATGAGAAATGAATGTATGAAGCTCGTGCCAAAGGAACACCAAGGTAGTTGTGCAAATCTGGGCACAGGCGTGTCACGAAATGCAGCCGAAAGCGCCTGTAAAAAGCCGCAAGATGAAGATTGTGTGAAAGGTCTGACATTCGCAGGCATGTCTCAAATGGAGGCTCAAGGAATGTGTTCCGCAAGGAAGAACAAGAAAGCCGAAGCCGCTTGTTACAAATGAAGCCGCGCTTCGCCCCGCAAGCCTTGCGGGGCGATTGACGACGGGGGGTTGTTCCTTCCTCAGCAGACAAACCCCCTCGTCATTCCGCGCGAAGTCGCGGAATCCAGACCTGTAACGGGACGCAGGTTGCGTCCCCTACGAGTTGTTCAATGCGAAGAGCCTATAAACTGTCCGTAGGGGCGGCAACCTGCCGCCCGCAAAACTCTTCCGTCATTCCCGCGAAGGCAGGAATCCAGTAAAAACATAGGGTTTTCGCAGGAAGGGGATGTTATGCCCCTGTGCCATGTCGACGCAAAGATACTGGATTCCCGCCTACGCGGGAATGACGGAATGGGTACTCTGTTACACTGAATTCCCGCCTTCGCGGGAATGACGGAGCGGGTGCTCTGTTACACTGAATTCCAGCCTTCGCGGGAATGACGGAGGAAGTCCCGCCACGTCTGATCAAAAATCGTTGTCCGCAAAATACCGATGGTTTTTCAATCGCCGTCTGCAAGACCAATTTTCCTTGTGGGGGCGTGGTGGGGGTATCATCCTCTTTCTTCTTATCCAGTAAAAAAACATGTCTGACTTCAACAAGATCGTCATTTTTGGCGTGGGGCTGATTGGCGGGTCGTTCGCCCTGGCCTTGAAAACCGCGCGCGCGGCGTCTGAAATCGTGGGCTTTGAGCGCAGTCCGCAGTTGTTGGAAGAAGCCTTGCGCCTTGGCGTGATTGACCGCGCGGCAACTGACATGCGGGAAGTGGCGGGTGCCGACCTTGTGCTGATCGCCGCCCCCGTGGGACAGATGCCGGAAATTTTCGCCAGCATCGCGCCGTACTTGAGCGAAAAAACGGTCGTGACCGATGGCGGCAGTACCAAGGGGGATGTCGTGGCTGCCGCGCGCGCGGCGCTCGGCGGGAAAATCGCCCGTTTTGTCCCGGCGCACCCTATCGCGGGCGCTGAACATAGCGGCGTGACGGCAGCGCGCAGCGATCTGTTTCAGGGACGCAAGGTCGTGATAACGCCGCTCCCGGAAAATGACATGGAGGCGCGGACGCGGGTTGAACAAGCCTGGCAGCAATGCGGCGCAACGATTCATGTTCTTGAAGCCGGACAGCATGACCGGGTGTTTGCGGCCGTCAGTCATTTGCCGCATCTGCTGGCGTTCGCGCTGGTGCGCGATCTGGCCTGTCGGGCAGAAGCCGGGATTTTTTTCGATTTTGCGGCTTCTGGTTTCCGCGATTTCACCCGAATCGCCGCCAGTCATCCAGAGATGTGGCGCGACATCTGCCTTGCCAATCGGGACGCTTTGCTGGAAGAAATAGACACCTATCAGAAGCAGGTGGAAGAATTCAAAATTGCACTGCAAAATAACGATGGCGCGGCGCTGGAAGAGCGTTTTGCCGTGGCGCGATCGGCGCGGCGCGCTTGGGGCGAGCGGCTGCAAGCGCAGGACGCGGATATGCCAAAAAAATAGTTTTGTCCCGTCCATTGCCGGGAGAAGTCTTTTTCGATGACGTTTGTGTTGCAGTGCAGCATGAAAAGAAATGCTCGACTTGTTGTTTTTGGCGATGTAATCAAGTACATTTGGAAGAATAGTCAGATGCAGGAGGTAGTACAACAAGGAAACAGCGTGAGCAATCATCTGAACGGCATGACACGAAAGAATGCCTTCCCGATGTCGTAACATTGCTGGTTCCCTGGCGTTCTCTTCCTTCCGGCCTTTACCTGCCGGGATATGCCTCTCTTCTGGCTCGGTCGCCGATTTTTTTCTGTGCGACGTTTTGTCGGTTTTTGCCGATACCCTGTTTTGTGTGTGGTCAAGTAACCTGGAGAAACAAGATGAAAATACTGGTTCCCGTTAAACGGGTTGTGGATTCCAACGTCAAGGTTCGTCCCAAGGCGGATGAATCCGGCGTCGATCTGGCGAATGTCAAGATGGCGATGAATCCTTTTGATGAAATCGCGGTGGAAGAAGCTGTGCGTCTGAAGGAAAAAGGCGTCGCGACCGAGGTGGTGGTGGTGAGCTGCGGTTCTGCCGCCAGCCAGGAAACCTTGCGGACGGCTCTTTCGGTCGGGGCGGATCGGGCGATTCTGGTGGATTGCGGGGACGCTGACCTGCAACCTCTGGCGGTTGCCAAAATCCTGAAAGCCGTGTGCGCCAGCGAGCAACCGCAACTGGTGATTGCAGGCAAACAGTCCATTGATGACGATGCCAATCAGGTAGGCCAGATGCTTTCCGCCCTTCAGGGCTGGGCGCTGGCGGCATTCGCTTCCAAGGTGGAAATCGCGGGCAATAGCGCGAAAGTCACGCGCGAAATTGACGGCGGCCTGGAAGTGCTGGAAGTTCCTCTGCCTGCGGTGATTACGGCGGATTTGCGCTTGAACGAGCCGCGCTACCCCAAGTTGCCGGATGTCATGAAGGCGAAGAAAAAGCCGCTGGATACGAAAACTCCGGCAGACCTGGGTGCCGACATCACGCCGCGTCTGAAAACCCTGAAAGTGGCGGAACCGCCAAAGCGTCAGGGAGGCGGCAAGGTGGCGGACGTGGCCGATTTGGTCAACAAACTGAAAAACGAAGCAAAGGTGATCTGAAATGGCTATTCTCGTTATTGCTGAACACGACCAGGCCAGCCTGAAGGCTGTGACCCGGAACGCGCTGGCGGCAGCCGCAAAGGCAGGCGGCGACATTCATCTTCTGGTGGCAGGCAACAATGCTGCCGGAGCGGTCAGTCAGGGCGCGGCCTGCGCGGGCGTCGCCAAGGTACTGCGGGCGGATGCGCCGTATTACGCCGCCCCTTCCGCCGAAAATCTGGCGGCCTTGGTAGTTTCCCTTGCGGGGAATTACTCGCACATCTTCGCGCCAGCTTCTTCCTTCGGGAAAAACTTCATGCCCCGCGTTGCGGCTCTGCTGGATGTGGCGCAGATTTCCGAAATCATCGGGGTTGAGTCTGCGGATACCTTCGTGCGTCCCGTGTATGCGGGCAATGCCCTGGCAACCGTGCAGAGCGCGGACAAGGTCAAGGTCATCACCGTGCGGTCGACGGCCTTTGCCGCCGTGGGCGATGGCGGTTCCGCGCCGGTGGAAAACGTCGCGGCTGTGCCGGATGTCGGGCTTTCCAAACAGGTTGCCCTGGAATTGACCAAATCCGAGCGGCCTGAACTGGGCGCAGCGAAGGTGGTCGTTGCGGGCGGGCGCGGACTGGGGAGCACCGAGAACTTCAAGAAACTGCTGGAACCGCTGGCCGACAAGCTGGGTGCCGCATTGGGCGCTACCCGCGCCGCCGTGGATGCGGGCTACGTGTCGAACGATTGTCAGGTAGGCCAAACTGGCAAGATTGTCGCGCCGCAGCTTTACATTGCGGTCGGCATTTCCGGCGCGATTCAGCATCTGGCCGGCATGAAGGATTCCAAAGTCATCGTTGCCATCAACAAGAACGAAGACGAACCCATCTTCCAGGTTGCGGACTACGGTCTGGTGGCCGACCTGAATGAAGCCGTACCGGAGTTGATTGCCAAGTTGTAAGACACATTTCCGCCGTCATGTTTTCATGGCGGCGGAAGTTTTTTCACGATTCAAAACCAACAGAAGGAGAAAGTTATGAGTACCTATGCAGCCCCCTTAACCGACATGCGGTTCCTGATGAACGAAATCGCCGGTCTCAAGGAAATCCTGGGTTTGTCCGCCTTTTCGGAAGTGGACGCGGATACGGTTGATGCCATTCTGGACGAAGCCGCCAAGTTCGCAAGCGAGCAGATTGACCCGATCAACATCGTAGGCGACCGGCAAAATTCGCCCAAGTGGAACAACGGCGTCGTCACCGTCAGCCCGGAATACAAGAACGTCTATAAGCTGTTCTGCGAAAACGGCTGGCATGCCATGCCGGGCGCCCCGGAGTATGGCGGACAGGGCTTGCCCAATCTGGTCAATTTTGCGGTCAATGAGATGTGGCGTTCTGCCAGCATTGCCTTTGCGCTTTGCCCGATGCTGACGATGGGCGCGGTTCATGCCATGGAATTCCATGCGTCCGACGAAATCAAGAAGAAATACCTGCCCAAGATGGTGGAAGGCACCTGGAGCGGCACCATGAACCTGACCGAGCCGGCAGCCGGTTCCGACCTGACGGCGATTCGCACCAAGGCGGTTCCTGACCCAAGCGGCGATGGTTCTTACCGCATCACCGGCACCAAGATTTTCATCACCTGGGGCGAGCATGACATGGCGGAAAATCTCATCCACCTCGTGCTTGCGCGTCTGCCGAATGCCGATCCCGGTCTGAAAGGCATTTCCCTGTTCGTGGTGCCCAAGTTCCTGGTGAAGGACGACGGCAGCTTGGGCGAGCGGAATGACCTCATCTGTTCATCCATCGAGCACAAGCTGGGCATCAGGGGTAGCGTTACTTCGACGCTCTCCTATGGCGACAAGGTGGGCGCGAAGGGCTGGCTGGTCGGTAAAGAGGGCAGCGGCGTTGCCAACATGTTTACCATGATGAACCATGCCCGTATCCATGTGGGGCTGGAAGGCATTGCGGTTGCCGAGCGCGCCTATCAACATGCGCTGGCCTATGCGCGTGATCGGATTCAGGGCGCGATCATTGGCGATGAAGCAAGCAAGAAAACGCCCAAGCCCATCCTGTTCCACCCGGACGTGCGCCGTCTGCTGATGGACATGAAGTCGCGGGTCGAGGCGCTACGCGCCATCGGTTACTTTGCGGCGGGCAACATGGACCTTGCCAAGTTCTCGTCCGATCCGGCCGTGAAGAAAAAGGCGCAAGCCTATGTGGAACTTTTAACGCCAGTCGTCAAGGGCTGGAGTACGGAAAGCTCCATTGACATCACGTCCGAGGGGATTCAGGTGTTTGGCGGCACCGGCTTCGTTGAGGAAACGGGCGCGGCGCAGTACATGCGCGATTCCCGCATCACCACGATTTATGAAGGCACGACGGCCATTCAGGCGAACGACTACATCGGTCGCAAGACGGCGCGTGAAGTCAACAAGGAGACGGGCGATGTCGCCTTTACTGCCAGGGCGTTGTACAAGGAGATTGCCGAGTTTGCGGCAGACCTCTCCAAGGACGCGAAACTGGGCGACATCGGCAAGAACTTGCAGGATGCCACCAAGGCGCTGATTGCGACGACCGAATGGGCCGTCAAGAACTATGGCCCGGAACCGCAGGCGACTTCTGCCGGTTCGGTGCCTTATCTGAAACTGGGCGGGATTGTGCTGGGCGGCTGGCTGATGGCCAAGTCCGCGCAGATTGCCCAGAAGAAGATTGACGCGGGCAGCGCGGATGGCTACTACAAGGGCAAGATTGCCACGACCCGGTACTATGCCAAGCATTGGCTGGTACAGGCCGACGCGGTTGCCCGTGAAGTCATGGAAGGCGGGCCGTCCGTGTTGGGTCTGGACGAACCGTTGTTTTAGCCGTTTTGCTCTTTCGGGCTACCATTTGGTAGCCCGAAAGGGTATGCTGCATGGCAGGGAACAGGCGCAAAGCATCTATCCTGACAGGAAACGCAGTTTAGATGCCTCGCGCATGTAACCCAGAGAGACGTTCTGGAAAAACAAATACAGGGAGATGAACATGAGTACCGAACGGGAATCCATGGAATACGACGTTGTTGTTGTAGGAGCCGGGCTTGCCGGACTTTCTGCGGCGATTCGTTTCAAACAGATGGCCGTGGCGGCAGGCAAGGAATTGTCTGTCTGTATTCTTGAGAAGGGATCGGAAGTTGGCGCGCACATTTTGTCGGGTGCCTGCTTTGAGCCGACCGCGCTGACGGAACTGTTCCCGGACTGGAAGGAAAAGGGCGCGCCGCTTAACGTCCCGGTCATTGATGACAATTTCCTTTTCTTTACCGAGAAGCGCGCCATCAAGATGCCCACGCCGCCGCAGATGCACAATGAGGGGAACTACATCATCAGCATGGCGAACCTGTGCCGCTGGCTGGGTGAACAGGCCGAGGCGCTGGGGGTGGAAATCTATCCGGGGTTTGCCGCCGCAGAGATTCTGTACGATGCCGATGGCAGCGTGCGGGGCGTGGCGACGGGCGACATGGGGATTGGCAAGGATGGACAAAAGACTGCCAATTATCAGCCGGGGATGGAACTTCTGGCGAAACAGACCGTCTTTTCCGAAGGCTGTCGCGGTTCGCTGACCCAGGAACTTTTCGAGCGGTACGATTTGCGAAAAGGGGTTGAGCCGCAAACCTATGGGGTTGGCATCAAGGAAATCTGGGAAGTAGAGCCATCCAAGCACAAGGCGGGCAAGCTCACGCACACCATTGGCTGGCCGCTGGATACCGAAACCTATGGGGGTTCCGCGCTTTATCACATGGAGAACAACCAGATTGCCATCATGGTTGTGGTGGGGCTGGATCACAAGAATCCGTGGCTTTCTCCCTTTGATGAATTCCAGCGTTTCAAGACGCATCCGGCCATTCGTTCGCTGCTTGAAGGCGGGCGGCGTCTTGCCTATGGCGCGCGCACGCTTTCGGAGGGCGGTTATCAGGCCATTCCCAAAGTGACTTTCCCCGGCGGGGTGCTTGTGGGCGATACGGCGGGATTCCTGGACGTGCCCAAAATCAAGGGCGGACATACCGCGATGAAGTCCGGCATTCTTGCGGCGGAAGCCATTTTCGAGAACCTCACGCAGGAAAATCCGGCGAAGGAAGTCACGGCCTATACGGACAAGTTGAAGGCAAGCTGGATTTGGAAAGACCTGTACAAGGCGCGCAACATCCGCCCCGGATTCCATTGGGGGATATGGTTGGGTCTGGTCATTGCGGGTCTGGAGACGGCGCTGTTCGGGCGCACGCCTTGGACTTTCCGTATCCATCCCGACCATGAAGAGTTGAAGGACAAGAACGCCTATCCGAAGATTGACTATCCCAAGCCGGATGGCGTGATTACCTTCGACCGTCTTTCTTCGATTTTCCTGGCGAGTGTCAATCATGAGGAAAACCAGCGTTGCCACTTGCGTTTGCGGGATGAGGCGAAGGCGATTGAGGTCAATTACAAGCAGTATGCTTCGCCGGAAACACGCTACTGTCCGGCGGGCGTGTATGAGATTCTGGGCGAGGAGGAGGGCAAGCCGCGCTTGCAGATCAACGCGCAGAACTGTCTGCACTGCAAGACCTGCGACATCAAGGACCCGACCCAGAATATCCAGTGGACGGTGCCGGAAGGCGGCGGCGGGCCAAACTATCCGAACATGTAGGCAGTGGGAGACATGTTTTGGATGAGGTACAAAGGGAAGGGAGAATGCCCCTTCCCTTTTATTTTCAAGTTTAATTTCAATTCAGGCGGCATCGTATGAGGGTTAAAAAAATGAAACGCAATCTTATGGATTTTTTCCTGCCCTGCCGAAAGTGGCTTATCGTGGCGCTCCTCGTCACGAACCTGAGTGGCTGCGCGTCATTTCGTGGTCATGATCGTGGTTATGAAACATTCAAGGTGACGATGGCTTCATTGGCGCTTCCATTAATACCGGTTATGATAGTTGTACAGCTAACTGGAAACATACTCCTTGCGCTCGGCGTTGAGGAAACAGTTACTTTTCGGAGGGTGGTGATGGCGCCATTATGGGTGCCAGTGGTAGCAGTTTGGGTGCCATTACTAGCAGTTGTGACCGTTGTAGAGGGAACTGCAAACACACTTGAAAAAATTGCTGAAACGCCAGGGCGGATAAAAGAGAAGAGAGCAAAACAAGCCACACTTCGGAAAAATCGAGCCGCACCCAGCCGTTAAAATCCTGCTTAAAGCCCCTTTGAACCACCTTCAAGAAAGTTTGGCTTGCATTGTACAGGAAAACTTCCTATGATGATTGTGAGAGGGGCGGGTAGCGTCAGAATAGGTATGTTGTATGCGGGAAACCGCAGGCATGATGGGGTTCGAATCCCACGCCCGCCCACCCTCATCCATTGAGTAGCACATAGCGTTTGTCCTTTTCAATATTACTGACTTCCACACGCCCGCCAGTCTTGATGTAGTTTGCGAACTTCTCCTGTGTCACGGAATGGACATGGAAGTGTAATAGTCCCGTCACCAAGCTACGGAATAATCCTTTCCCGACCGAGCCGCCCTCACTGTTCATCCCATTTCGGCGGCTTGGGCATCATCAATCACAAGGGAAAGTATGCCGCAGACTTTTCAGGAAGCCGGAGCCGGTGCTCGAAGCACCGCGCCGGGTATGCCACAAGAAAAAACGCAGGTTGACCGAAAACGCCGCATGGCCGCGCTGGCCTTTGCGGATGAAGCCACGCTTGAGGCCGAAGCTGCAAGGCTTGCCGATGCCTTTTCCTACACCTTTCTTCGCCGTCCCGAAGCGGGGTTGGTGATGCTGGAAGGGCGGGCGGGAAATTCCGGGCAACGCTTCAACGTGGGCGAGATGCTCGTCACCCGTTGCGTGGTGCGCCTTGAGCCGCAAGGCAGCGGCACGGCGACGGAAGGGTACGCCTTCATTCAGGGCAACCGTCCGCGCCATGCGGAACTGGCCGCCCTGTTCGATGCCCTGCTGCAACAGGCGGATTGGGCGGAATCGCTGGATCGCTCGCTGATTGCGCCCCTCATGGCTCGCCGCGCAGCCACCTTGAAAAAACGCGCGGAAGAAACGGCGCCGACCAAGGTTGATTTCTTCACGCTGGCGCGGGGGGAGGACGAATGAGCGCGCTTTCTACCACGCCGGGTTTTGCCAATCCGGTGGAGGATGCCCAGGCGGTTTTTCGCGCGGCGCTGGATGCGCTGGCAAGACCTGGCATTCCGGTTCCCTTGCCTGCCTTGCCGCCGCCGCTTGCCGCAAGCGGGCTTTCGCAAGGCATGTTGGCGCTGGCCTTGACCCTGTGCGACAACGATACCCCGCTCTGGCTGGATGCCGCCGCCGATACGCCGCAAATGCGTCACCATCTACGCTTTCATGCGGCCTCGCCTTTTGCGGAAAATCCTATGGCTGCCACGTTCGCCTTCATCGCTCAACCGTTGGACATGCCGCGTCTGGATGCCTTCCATCCGGGGGAGACGAATTTCCCGGATCGTTCCGCGACGCTCATTATCAACGCGGATTTTTCCGAACACGATGGCGAAGCCCGCGAGCTAACCGGCCCCGGCGTGAAAGGCAATGACCAGGGACACTGGCAGGGCTTTTCGGTTGCCGGCCTGCCGCTCTGGTTCTGGGAGAACTGGGAAGCCAACCATGCCGCCTATCCCTTGGGCGTGGATGTCATTTTCGTGGAATCCAGCCGCCACGCTTCCGGCGCGGCGCAAGTCCGTTTGCTGGGGCTGCCCCGGACGGCGCGGGTCAGGGAAAAAACCGTCTCGCAGGAGCAACCGCCATGTACGTAGCCGTCAAGGGAGGCGAAAAGGCGATACGAAACGCGCATCGCCTGCTGGCCGAAAAGCGCCGGGGATGCCCCGACGTGCCGGAAGTGGAAATCGCCCAGATTCGGGAACAACTCTCCCTCGCCGTAGACCGGGTGATGGCGGAAGGCTCGCTCTACGACCGCGACCTTGCCGCCCTTGCCGTCAAGCAGGCCAGAGGCGATCTGGTGGAAGCTATTTTCTTGTTACGCGCCTATCGCACCACGCTGCCGCGCTTCGGCAGTTCGCAGCCGGTAGATACGGCTGCCATGCAGGTTCGCCGTCGCATTTCGGCCACCTACAAGGATATTCCGGGCGGGCAGGTACTTGGACCAACGTTTGACTACACGCACCGCCTGCTCGATACCGATCTGGCGATGCCTGCCGATACCGACTTAGCCAGCTCTGCCGTTTCGGAAGCGTTGCAGAAGAATGAACCCTCGGCTTCGTTTTCCGGTCTTTGCCCGAAGGTGCTTTCCTTTCTGGAACAGGAGGGCTTGCTGTCGCCGGAGGTCGGCACGGACGTGCCTCCCGGCGATCTCACCCGGCAACCGCTGGAACTGCCCGCCGAGCGCGATGTCCGCCTGCAAAATCTGGCGCGCGCCGATGAGGGGATGCTTCTGGCGCTGGCCTATTCCACCCAGCGCGGTTTTGGCGGCACGCACCCTTTCGCGGGCGAAATTCGCATGGGCGAGGTGGAAGTCTTTTTCACGCCGGAAGAGTTGGGTTTTCCGGTCGTCGTGGGCGAAGTCACATTGACCGAGTGCGAGAGCGTCAATCAGTTCGTCGGCGGCAAGGGGCGTCCGGCTACCTTTACCAGAGGCTACGGGCTGGTGTTCGGCGAAAACGAGCGCAAGGCCATCAGCATGGCGCTGGTGGATCGGGCGCTTCGCTGCGGCGAATACGACGAAGAAGCGCGCGGCCCGGCGCAGAACGCGGAATTCGTGCTCTACCACAGCGACAACGTGGAAGCCTCCGGCTTTTTGCAACACCTGAAACTGCCGCACTACGTCGACTTCCAGGCGGATTTGTCGCTCGTGCGCGCCCTGCGCCGCAAGGCGGAAAAGGAATCCAACGATGCCTGAAAAAGCCGTTTCCTACAACTTCGCCTATCTGGACGAGCAGACGAAGCGGATGATTCGCCGCGCCATTTTGAAGGCGGTTGCCATTCCCGGCTATCAGGTGCCTTTTGGCGGACGGGAAATGCCCATGCCGTATGGCTGGGGCACGGGCGGCATTCAGGTGAGCGCCGCCATTCTGGGTCGGAAAGACATCTTCAAGGTCATCGACCAGGGGTCGGACGACACCACCAATGCCGTTTCCATCCGTGCCTTTTTTGGTCGTGTCGCCGGGGTTCGCACGACGACCGTGACCGAAGAGGCCGACATCATCCAGACCCGGCATCGCATCCCGGAACAACCCTTGCGGGAAGGGCAGATCATGGTCTATCAGGTGCCCATCCCGGAGCCGCTGCGCTGGATGGAACCGAGCGAGGCGGAAACCCGCACCATGCACGGGCTGGAAGAATACGGCGTCATGCACGTCAAGCTCTATGAGGACATCGCCCGGCACGGGGAGATTGCCACGAGCTTCGATTATCCGGTGCTCGTCCATCATCGCTATGTGATGAGTCCCTCGCCCTTGCCGAAGTTCGACAATCCCAAAATGAACCAGTGTCCGGCGCTGCAACTCTTCGGCGCGGGGCGTGAAAAACGCATCTACGCCATCCCGCCCTATACCGCCGTCACAAGTCTGGATTTCGAGGACTACCCGTTTGCGGTACAGCACTGGGATGCGCCCTGCGCCATCTGCGGCGCAACCGACAGCTATCTCGATGAAATCATTACCGACGACAAAGGCGGGCGCATGTTCGTCTGTTCCGACACGGATTTTTGCGCGCGCCACAAAACTGAACAAAGGAGTACGCCATGACGGCAGCCCAGGCAGCTACACAACGCGCTTTTGCGACGGATGCGCCGATTCCCATGCACATCCTGCCCGTCGACGTCGACGCGCTGGATGCGGAACCGGCTCTTTTGAGCGTCCGTGGCGTTTCCCATTATTACGGTGAGCGGATGGGATGTCGCGACATCAACCTTGAACTGTGGCCGGGCGAGGTGCTGGGCATCGTGGGCGAATCCGGCTCCGGCAAAAGCACCTTGCTGAATCTGCTGGCCGGACGTTTTCCGCCTTCCGTCGGCAGCATTCTCTATCGGGATGGCGAAGGCGTTCTGCGCGACATCAACCGCCTTTCCGAAGCCGTGCGCCGCCGCCTGCTCCGCACGGAATGGGGATTCGTGCATCAAAACCCGCGCGATGGTTTGCGGATGCGGGTCAGCGCGGGCGGCAACATCGGGGAACGGCTCATGGCCTGCGGCAGCCGGCATTACGGAAACATTCGCGGCACGGCGCTGGATTGGCTCTCACGGGTGGAAATCGCCGCCGACCGGGTGGATGACCGTCCCACTTCCTATTCCGGCGGGATGCAGCAACGCCTGCAAATCGCCCGCAACCTTGTTTCCGCGCCGCGTCTGGTGTTCATGGACGAACCCACCGGCGGGCTGGATGTTTCCGTGCAGGCCAAGCTCCTGGATTTGCTGCGGCAACTGGTGCGGCAATTGGGATTATCGGTGGTGCTGGTCACGCACGATCTGGCGGTGGCAAGGCTGCTGGCGCATCGCCTGATCGTCATGCGGCGCGGCGAGATTGTAGAGACCGGACTTTCCGATCAGGTGCTGGACGACCCGCAACATGCCTATACGCAGTTGCTGGTCTCTTCTATTTTGCAAGGGTGAGGAACATGAACATTGCCCATATTTCGTCCGCCATGCCCGACAAACGGGTTTTATCCGTGCGCGGGCTTTGCAAAACCTTTACCCTGCATACGCAGGGCGGAACCAGAATCGAAGCCTTTTCCGATCTGGATGTCGACGTGCGGGAAGGGGAATGCCTTGCCTTGCACGGCCCTTCCGGCGCGGGAAAATCAACCCTGCTCCGTTCCCTGTACGCCAACTATAAACCCTGCGCCGGGAGCATTGTGGTGAACCACAAGGGAACCAGAGTGGATATGGCGACGGCTTCTCCGCGCGCGGTGCTGGCCGTCCGACATAGCACGATGGGCTACGTGAGCCAGTTTTTACGGGTCATCCCCCGCGTTTCCTGTCTGGACATCGTGGCGGAACGCTTGACCGCGCACGGCGAAGCGGAACAGAGCGCCCGCGAAAAGGCCAAGGAAATGCTCGCCCGTCTGCACATTCCCGAACGCCTCTGGAGGCTCGCCCCGGCCACCTTCTCCGGCGGCGAACAGCAACGGGTCAACATTGCGCGCGGATTCATCCGCCGCTATCCGGTCATGCTGCTGGATGAGCCGACCGCCTCGCTCGACGCGGCCAACCGCAAGACCGTCGTCGCCTTGATCGAAGAAGCCAAGGCCGCCGGAGCGGCCATCGTCGGGATTTTTCACGATGAAGCCGTGCGCGACGCCGTGGCGGATCGGGTGTATGAACTGTTCCCGCAGGAAGTCGCGCCGTGCGCGGCCTGATGGGCAGGGAGAACGACAGGATGAACGGCACGCTCGTTTATGTCATGGGGCCTTCGGGTTCGGGCAAGGATAGCCTGATGGCCTACGCCCGCCGCCGGATGAACGCCGCTTATACGCTGACCTGGAATGCCTCTGCCGCGCCACGGCAGGGCTTGCGTCCGGTGATTTTCGTCCGCCGTCATATCACGCGACAGGCCAATGCGGGCGGAGAGCGGCATCATCCGATAACGCGGGAAGAATTCCAGTCTTGCAGGAATCGGGGACGGTTTGCCCTGGCGTGGGAAAGCCACGGACTTTGTTACGGCATTGGCGGTGAAATGAATCTGCACCTTGCCAAAGGCGCAGTGGCGGTGGTCAACGGCTCCCGCGAATACCTGCCCGAAGCGATAAAAAACTACCCGGAACTGGTGCCGGTGCTGATTTCGGCAACGCCGGAAGTTTTACGCAAGCGCCTTGAAAAACGCGGACGGGAAACCGCGCCGGACATCGGCGAGCGCCTTCAGGGCGCAACCCTGCCGATGCCGGAAATCCACAACCTCATCCGCCTGGATAATTCCGGCACGCTGGAAGAAGCCGGAGAATTTTTCGCAGACTTTTTGACCTGTCTGCGCTATCCGCCCATACCCGAAACAAAAGCGGCGGAAGATGAGGCATTGCGTGAAAGTGAAGTTTCCTGTTACCGCAACCCAATGGTCGCCGATGTCCGGCACAGCGCCCCCGTTTTGACGTTTTAGGTCTTGCAGACAGCAGACCCTACGGACAAATCTGAATCGAAAACGCTCTAAAACCTTCGGTCATACATAAAAATCAGGCCGGCCGTTCCGAGTACGCCCAGTTGGACTGAATCATTCCGCGTCAGCCGATAGCTGACGGAGGGAATGACCCCAGGCGAAAAGCCGTTGTAGTTGAAGGGCACCTTGTCTTCATACGGATCCCTGTAGCCGTAGAGAAGGCCGCCGGTCAAATTGAAAGAAAACGCCGGATGACCGAACAGGTTGTTCCAGCGATAGCCATAGTACACATAGGCCGAGGGCTGTCCGAAGGAATTGCTGAAGCCGCCAACCCCCCAGACCGTCTCATCCGCCAGCGACCAGGATGGCGCGCCAGGCTGGTTATATTCGATGCCCAGCAGATACACGTACTTGTGTTCCTTGTTGTGGGTCCAGTGCAGCGCGAAAGGCGCAACGATGACCTTCCAGTACGAGCCGTTGGCGGAATTTTCCGGGGTGGCTTCCTCTGCGTTTACGCCTGACGACAACCACAGGAGCAACAGGCTGATGAGGCTGATACTGACGCGGCGAATCATTGATTCTATGCTCAATTGTTTTCTTTCCCGATTCTTGACGCTTTCGATTGTCTCAGGGCGCAACCTGCCTGCGCGCGACCGCTCGCCAATCCAGACCGGAAGCGGCGCGGATGATTGAAGGGGGCATGAAGAGGAGGTCTGGAGTTCGCGGAAGCTCTTGCGCCAACCTGGGCGTTATTTCTTGAAGATGCCTTTGATGATGCCACTGATTGCCCGACTTACGCCCTGACGCACTTCCCGGTTGATGTTCGACTCGATGGCGGATTTGGCGGTTCGACCGGCGCTTTTGGCCACGTCCCCGGCGACTTCCTTCACCAGGGAAGGTTTTTGCGCGTCCTGGCTTCCACCGGATGCGGCGGATGTGTCGTTGGAATTCGTTGCGGATGAGTCATTGGTTGTCATGGTGAAATTCTCCAGAAAAAGCCGGAAGGGAACATCCCGCCAGCCCGATTGCAAATAAAACGTCATGCTTATGACGAAAGCGCTCATTATGGCACAAAAAAAGACCCGCGAAGTTCTCACGCCCCATATTTTAGGCGCGTGTCAATACCTTGTTGCAATCCGATAAGGCTGAAAACAGCGCCCACGCCATCATTTCCACTTTTGCGCTGAAAGAGAGGGCAGAAAAACTGTATTCACGGAGGTGTCACAGGATAGACATTAAACCGTCATGATAGTCCGGCATAGTGCGCCCGTTCATAACGAGAGGAGATGCACATGATGATCGAAATACAGAACTTCACCCGCTCTTTCGGCGCGCACAAGGCGCTGGATCGCGTCAGCCTGACCGTGAAGCAGGGGGAAATGGTGGCCTTGATCGGGGCTTCCGGTTCCGGCAAGTCGACCTTGTTGCGCCACATCTGCGGCATCATGGCCGGGGATAAGGGCTGCGGCAGCATTGCCGTCATGGGGCGCATGGTGCAGCAATGCGGCTGCATCCAGCGCGACGTTCGCAAAACCAGAGCGGGCATGGGCATGATTTTCCAGCAGTTCAATCTGGTCAGCCGCTTGCAGGTGCTCACCAACGTCATGCTGGGGGCGCTGGGTCGGGTTCCGGTGTGGCGCAGTCTCCTGCATCTCTTTCCGAAGGAAGTCCGCCATCTGGCGCTTGAATCGCTTGCCCGCGTCGGCATTGCGGAAAAGGCGGCCAAACGCGCCTCGACCCTTTCCGGCGGCCAGCAGCAACGCGCGGCCATTGCCCGCGCTCTGGTGCAGAAGGCGAAAATCCTGCTGGCCGATGAACCCATTGCCTCGCTCGACCCGGAAAGTTCGCGCCGGGTCATGGAGATTATGGCCGAGGTCAACCGGAAGGACGGCATGACCGTGCTGGTTTCCCTGCATCAGGTGGATTACGCCCTGCGCTACTGCCCGCGCACCGTTGCCCTGAAAGATGGTCGCATCATTTACGATGGCCCTTCCAACGCGCTGACGCCCGCCTTTCTCTGCGAACTCTATGGCGCTGAAGGCGCGACGATGTTTGCGGACATCGTTGGCAAGCCCCACGCCGAAACGCATCATGCCGAGCGGGAGCGCCGGGCTGTTCCGCTTCTGAATCCAATGGCGGCTTGAGTGATTGTTTGTCTGCAAGACATGCTGTCTGCAAGGCCAGGGTACAAGTCAAAAGGATAATTCCCATAATTTCTTGCGTCCAGCAAGGAAGAGACCTGCGCGCCCTTGTCATTCGCGCAGGCGGGAACCATGCGGGAACGACGGGGCGGGTACTGCTTCATCTTTTCGGATTGCCGGGTTTGTGCCGCCTGCATTTTTGGCGCTTTGGCGCGGCAACGGAAATGATGTTAAAATGAAACATGCACGAATTTTTTGTTTCGACGGGTATCGTTGCCCTGGCTGAAATTGGCGACAAGACGCAGTTGCTGGCGCTTGTGCTGGCGGCGCGTTTCAGAAAAGCATGGCCTATCGTATTG